>JAHENO010000275.1 GCA_018609945.1 Haloarculaceae archaeon
CTCCTACACAATCTTCGTTCCCGGCGCCCGCGAGGGCCAGACGGTCACCGCCCTCATCGACAGCACCACCGGCGACCTGGCCTTCGCGCGGCTGGTCTGACCTCCTTTATCGAGTCCCTTCGATCGTAGAGAACGGGCACGATGGGATTTGAACCCATGACCGTCGGATTAGAAGTCCGACGCTCTGGTCCGGACTGAGCTACGTGCCCTCACAGGCGGTCCGTGTTGCAGCCTGAAAAATCGGTAGGAACTACGCGGCCCCGGCGCGCTGCTGGGAGCGGGATTCGGCGATCGCAAACGAGAGCGTGCTCACGACACCCAGGAGCGTCCCGCCGGTCAGTGCGATGGCCATGAACTCCAGTGTGGCCAGACCCAGGAAGAAGGCGCTGACGGCCTGGAGGACGATTGCGATCGCGACCACGTAGAAGGGAGCGTTGAGGTACCGCCACCGGAACTCCCCGGCGAGGTACTCGTCGGTGACCCGGCCGAGGCTGCTCGTGACGCCCGCGGCGGCGAACCACCTGACCGACCCGTACAGCAGGGCCGCGACGATGTCGAGAACGCCGAGAGCCATCGAACTGTCCGTCTGCGCGGCCTCGAGGGACTGGGCGCCGCTGACCCCCCCGACGACCAGCAGCGCGGCCGCGACGACGTAGGTGATCAGCGTCACGCGGCCGGTGAAGAGGGCCGCCCGCGCGCGGTCGACGGCGGTGTCGAGCCACGCTCCGACGCCGAGTCCCCGGGCGAGGATGTACAGCCCGAGCAGGGCCGAGACGACGCCGAACCCCGTCCCCGGGAAGCCGAGTTCGTTGGCCACGATCGAGAGTGGATAGATGAGCAGGAGAATACCCATCGGGACCAGCAGGGTGCCCCGCGTTTCGGGGTCGTCCAGCACCTGCTTGATGGTGTAGTACATCGATTCGAGATCCTGGGCCTGGCGGACGACCACGCGCTGGACGCCGTCGACGTGGACCCGCGAGCGGATGACCGGGATGACCGACTCGTCCTGTGCGCCGTCGGTGACGACCAGCGCCCGGACGTCCTCGCCGGTCGAGAGGCCAGCCAGCACCCGGTCGAGTTCCTGGCCCACCTCCCGGTTCGCGGCGACGTCGTCCCCCTCACAGCCGGTGACGGCTGCCACCTCGACTGTCTCGTCGTCGATGCTGTCCGCGATATGGATGCCCTCGAACAGGACGTTCACGTCGCTGTCCTCGGGGTCCGCGGTGGCGAGTTCGACCGCCGCCGCCTCGACGGCGTCGCGGCCGACCACGGGCGTCTCGACGCCCGTCTTGCGCCCGAGGTCGTCGTCGAGGTCCACGCACAGCACCAGCAGCATCGGGCAGTGGTACGCTATCCTGGTTTATCTGCTTTCGGGCCACCGGGCTCGCGACCCCGCGATCAGGCACTCGCGTCGACGCCGCGCAAAATGGCGTAGTGCCAGGCAGCCGCCAGGGCCGCCCACACACCGAAGAAGGCGATCACGACCACCGCGCCCCAGAAGAGGTCGGGACGGGCGGCCCGTGTCCCGTGGAGATACTCGCCCAGCAGGACCGCTACCAGCGGCACGACGAGCAGCGTCCGCGACCACGCCGCAAACCGTCGCTGGTGGTAGTCCGGATGGGCCACGCCGGTCGGTACGGCTGGCCTGGCCCTAATCGTTCGGCGGCTTTGCGCGACTCCCGCACGGCACTTCTCCCCTTTCGTTCCCGGCGTCGCTCGCCGTCGTCCCGTGGCCGTCTGTGTTCCGTGCGTCTTTTGTCGGTCCGCGGGAAAGAGAGGAGTAGATGCACTCGAAGGGCTGTGAACAGTGTGCCAAGGGCGGCAAGATGGTTCTGTTCGTCTACGGCTACTGCGATCAGCGCGACTGCTTTTACTGCCCGCTGGGCGAGAACCGCAAGAACGTCACGCAGGTCTACGCCAACGAGCGGCCCGTCGAGTGCGACCAAGACATCGTCGAGGAGGCAAAGCGCATGGACGCACTGGGGTCGTCCATCACCGGCGGCGAACCACAGGAAGTGATGGACCGCACCTGCCGGTATCTCTCCCTGCTCAAAGACGAGTTCGGCGACGACCATCACACCCACCTCTATACGGGCATCACCGGCGGGCGCGAGAACATGCGCCGCCTCGCCGAGGCCGGCCTCGACGAGATCCGTTTTCACCCGCCCTTCGAACAGTGGGGCGAGTTGCATGGAACCGAGTGGGAGGACATCCTCTACATCGCCCGCGAGGAGGGACTCACGCCGGCCTTCGAGATACCCGGCATCCGCGCCGAGGAGGAGTTCCTCGACTTCCTCGACGAAGGTGCTGCCGACTTCTGTAACATCAACGAATTCGAGATGAGCGACGGCAACTTCCGCCGGATGCAGGAGGAAGGCTACGAGCGCCGCGAGGGCCACATGAGCGCGGTCGAGGGGAGCCACGAGATACTGGAGGTGATGGGCGACCACCCGAAGGTCTACTTCTGTACCTCGGTGTTCAAGGACGCCGCCCAGCACCGCAACCGCCTCAAGCGGATGGCCCGCAACGTCCGCCGGCCCTTCGACGAGGTGACCGACGACGGCACCCTCGTCTACGGGAAGGCGTGGGTCGAGGCCGCCCACCTCACCGACCTCGGGGTGCCCGCCGAGTACTACACCGAAAAGAGCGAACACGTCGAACTCGCGTGGTGGCTCCTGGAGGAGATGGTCGCCGAGGGGGACCTCCCGGAGGGCGAGGTCGTCGAGCAGTATCCCACCGTCGAGGGAACCGTCGTCGAACGGACGCCCGTCGCTCCTGCCGACGCGGCCGCGGAGAACGACCCCGAACGCGAGCACGAACCCGCGTCTGCGGACTGATAATGACCGCTGTAGCTATTTTCCAGGCCGACCGCACGACGTCGTGCGGTCGATCCGGTACTGAACTACAGCGGTCATTGTGAGGGATGTACCTCTCCCACCCCGTCCGGCGCATCCGCGACGATCCCATCGACGGCGAGGAGGTAACACTCCGGGTGACCGCGGTCGACGCCGAGCGCGCCGACGCTCTCGCCGAACGACTCGCGAGCGTCGGCACCGTCGAGGAACGACTCCGGTTCGGGGGTATTCGGGTGACTGTCCAGCAGGAGCGCGTCGCCGACGTCTGTGCGCTGTCGGGCATCGAGGCCGTCGAGACCGACAGCACCGTCACCATCGACGCCGGTGACGCCGGTGAGGACGTCACCCTCGACGGGACCGAGTGAGGGCTGCCAGCGTCGGCGCCGGCACGCAACCGCGGCACGGATTTGAGACCGTCGAGCAGTCCCATGCATTCCGCTCGACTCCCGAATTCCTTGGAGGCTCTTGCTTGATCCGGTGAAACAGTCAGCAAGCGTGCGATATCGTGGTCTGTTGGTCTGCAAGACCGCGAGCGCTTGTTCGGCACACTACGTCGTCTCGGGCTGGGGAGTCGTCGGGGTGCCGAGCATCCAGAGATAGACCTTGGCACTGACATACCCCACGAGGACCGCGACGAAGAGGAGGAACGGATAGATCGCAACGACCTCGACCCAGCTAATGTCGAGAGAACGAACGAGTTCGAAGCGTCTCGTGACGATACCCATCCAGGCGACGTACAGAAAGTACGTCACCGACAGTGAGACACCGCTCGCGATGAAACTCCACGTCGACTTCTCGAACTGCGTCATGTCCGTCTCGACGTTAGTGGTGTAGAGTGCCGTTTGCAAACTGATGAATCCCGGCACCAGACAGAGGACCGTGTAGATGGCATTGACCGCGAGGTCGGGGAACGCCATGTCTCTAGCCGGTGGCGGCCCCCTGCCACCGGTCGACAACCCGGGTCGGATCGAGGTGACTCGAGCGCGAAACCTCTCCGTTCCATTCTGGAGTTCCCATGGCTGAATTAACGGTTTGTTGTATGTTAACAATTATTATCGGCGTTTGACAGGAGAGCTTCCGTCCGTCGCGGAGACGCTGCTGGGTGGACGGGCTCCTGGTGTCCTCTTTGTCGGGGTCTCCCCCTGCCGAAACCCCCGGTCAGTAACTGTCGATGTCGGTCCCGACCGAGCAGACGTACTCGCCGGTCGCGACCTGGGGAAGCCGGCGGGACCGCCAGAAGATGCCCGACGAGTTGGCCGTCACCTCGGCCTTCGTTTCGCCGAAGACGTCGGTCACCTCGAACAGCGTCTGACCGGACGAGACGCGCTCGCCCAGTTCGGCCTCGAAGTCGACCAGCCCGCCGGTCGGGGAGCCGTACTGCTCGAACCCGGAGGCGCGGGTCTGCCGCCGTGTCGTGACCGTCCCCTCGAGGAAGCCGTAGTACCGCAGGACGTTGAACACGCCCTCGACGCCGACGCGGACGCTCTCGGCGTCCCAGCCGACGCTGCCACCCAGTTCGGGATCGACCGTCGGCACGCCCTCGTCGGGACCGGCGCGGGCGAGCTGGCCGTCCGGGCCCTTCTGGTCGAGCACGTACCCGCAGTCGAACACTTTCGCGAGTTCGAGACACTCGTCGTGCAGGCGGTGCCGGCTCCCGCACCGCACCCGGACCTCCTCGATCATCCGCGAGGTCGACCCCTGGTGGAGGTCCAGCGCGATGTCGGCCTCGCTCGCGGCCGCGAAGGTGGCCGCCGCGATGCGCTCGGAGGTCGTGCCCGACTCGTCGCCGGGGTAGGCGCGGTTGAGCTTGGTGTCGTCGATGGGGTTGCGGTGTTCGGCAATCTGGTAGGCGTAGTAGTTGGTGACGCCGACGACGACCACCGTCCCGGCCAGTTCGGTGGGGTCGAGCCGCGGGACCACCCGCCGGACGACGCCGACGCCGTTGAGTTCGTCGCCGTCGCTCGCGGCCTGGACGTAGAGGGTCTTGCCGTCGCGGGCACCGTTGACGACGGCGACCGGGAGGCCGACCGTGGTGCCGTCCCGCGTCTCTCCGATCTCCAGGCGGCCGGTGTCGACCTCGCCGGGGGCTGCACGCGCCGTCCCGAGATTCGCCATTATGCGTAGTGGGCGGCCCCGTCCGCTTTAGGACTTCGATACCGACCGAATCTGTCGCCACATCGTCCCGAGACCGACGCGACTATTGCCGTCCCGTCCCGACGTGACAGTGTGTCAGAGCGCGAGGACTCCGGCGGTCGGGCGGCGCTCGTGGCGGCGCTCCGCGTCCGCCAGAACGCGAAACGGGGGCTCGCCACGGGCGTCCTCGTCGCCGGCGTCGTGTTCCTCGTGTTCGTCGTCCTCCCGTCCGGAACCGTCCGGCCGACGGCCTACTACGGCGCGCTGGCGTTCGTCCTCGCGATGGCGGTGGCCGGCCTCGCGACCGGCCTCTTCGTCGCCGTGCGGGCCTACCGCCTCACGCGGGAGCTGTAGCGGCCGCCCGGGCGTGGCCCGCGTCGGCCGCGTCCACGAATGCCCTCACGAGACGCGAGACAACACAATACCTTTGATGGGGCTCCGTGTACCACCCCGTATGGACTCGCGCACTATCGCGTACGCTCTCTACGGCTGGGTCGTGGTCGCAGCCGTCACCGGGAGCGTTCTCATCGTCTTCGGGACCACGCTCATGGCCCGGATCGGGACCGTGATAATCATTCTCGGCCTGATCAGCCTCATGCCCGCGTTCAGCTTCCTCTGGTGGGAGGACAGCTCGGAGGAGTCGGACGAGTCCGCGAGGGCCGCCGATTCGGTCGAGGTGATCGACGCGACCGACGAGGGAGAGACGTCGTAGGCCCGCGACGCGCGGCGGTTCTCACTCCTGGCCCGCCAGCGCGCCGAGACGCTCGGCCCCCGCCCGCGTGCCCTTCGCGACGATGATGTCGCCCGCGTCGAGTCGCGTCTCGGGGCCGGGCGAGATGTCCCAGGACCGTTCCTCCTCGTCGTGCCGGACGGCGATGACCCGCATCCCCGTCTCGGTTTTGACCGCGCGCTCGCCCAGCGTCGTCCCGTCGAGGGGACTGTCCGCGCCGACGACCAGGCGGACGATCACCTCGTCGCTCTCGTAGACGGCTTCCTCGACGACGGGATGGGTCGACAGTCCCCGGAGGACACCCTCGCTTATCTCCAGGGCGGCATCCGAGATGACCTCGGTGCTGGTGGCCAGTTGCACGAGTCCGCGCAGGTCGACGGGGTTCTCGATCCGGCTGGCCGCCCGGAGCGTCCAGGCCTCGAACCGCGACTTGAGGGCGTCGACTTCCGCCTCGAGTTCGAACACCTCGCGGGCGACGTCCTCGTCGTTGAAGAGGATGGCCCCGTACGCGAGGTCGACCGCGAGTTCGCCCATGTCCTTCATCAGGACGATGGAGTCGACCGCCCGGTCGAGGTCGGACTCCTCGAGGTCGGGCCGGTCGGGGTGGTCGTAGGGTTCGCCGGTGGCGTCGGCGTACACCTCGGCGACCGCGTCGTCGGGGCCCCGGAACAGGACCACGTCGCCCGCCCGGAGGTCGGTCTCCGCGCTGGGGTTGAGCAGCCAGTCGCCCGCGCGGCGGATGGCCAGCACCCGGACGCCGGTCTCCGTCTCCAGGTTCAACCCCCCGAGGCTGGCGCCGGCGAGGTCCGACTCCGCGGCGAGTTCGGCCCGGAGGACCGTCTCCATCGCCTCCGGCAGGGCCGCGCGCATCTCCTCGGGCAGCCCCACCTCCTCCAGGACGACCTTGGCGATGTCGCCGGCGGCGTCGCTGATCTTCTCGGCGGCGCCGACGACGCCCAGCACGGGGGCGAGGCGCTCGGCGTCGTTCGGGCTGCGGGCCGCCATGAGGATGCTCATCCGCGCCCGGAGCTGGAGGACGTCCATCTGCTCTTCGAGTTCGAGCACCTCACGTGCCACCTCCGTGCTTCCCAGGAGGACCGCCGAGTACGAGAGGTCGATGAGCAACTCCGCGGTGTCTTTCATCTCGGCGAGCAGCTCCTTGACGCTGACCGGCTCGTAGCTCACCTCGTCGGCGGCCATACCCGTCGGTTCCCGGCGCCGACGCAAAAACGTTGCCCGCACCTCCACCTGTCACTGCCGGCTCGACCCCGATTCGGGATGGTAATGTTTTTTCCCGCAGGTGGAGAATCCGACGTATGGCCGAGGAACTCAAGAAGGGGCTCGACGGCGTTCTCGTCGCGGAGTCGGCGCTCAGCGACATCGACGGCGACGAGGGTCGTCTCGTCTACCGCGGCTACGACATCGAGGACCTCGCCCGCGGCGCCACCTACGAGGAGGTCCTCTACCTGCTCTGGCACGGCCGCCTCCCCGACCGCGAGGAACTCGACGCCTTCGGCGACGCGATGGCCGGCGAGCGCACCATCGACGAGGAGGTCATGCGGACGGTCCGGGCGCTGGCCGAGGCCGACGCGAACCCGATGGCCGCCCTCAGGACCGCCGTCTCGATGCTCCCGGCCTACGACCCCGCCCCCGACGACATCGAGTCCACCGACCGCGAAGTCACCTTCGCCAAGGGCCGGCGCGTCACGGCGAAGATGCCCACCATCGTCGCCGCTTTCACCCGCGTCCGCCAGGGCGACGACCCCGTCGAACCCCGCGAGGACCTCGACCACGCCGCGAACTTCCTCTACATGCTCAACGGGACCGAACCCGACGACGTGGCCGCCGACGTCTTCGACCAGGCGCTCGTGTTGCACGCCGACCACGGCCTCAACGCCTCGACGTTCGCAGCGCTGGTCACCGCCTCGACGCTCTCGGACGTCCACAGCGCCGTCACCTCGGCGGTCGGCACCCTCAAGGGCCCGCTCCACGGCGGCGCCAACCAGGACGTCATGGAGATGCTGAAGGAAGTCGACGACGCCGACATGGACCCCCTCGAGTGGGTCGAAACCGCCCTCAAGGAGGGGCGGCGCGTCGCCGGCTTCGGCCACCGCGTCTACAACGTCAAGGACCCCCGCGCGAAAATCCTCGGCGAGCGCTCACGGGAACTCGGCGAGGCCGCCGGTTCGATCAAGTGGTACGAGATGTCCACGGCCATCGAGGAGTACATGGCCGACCAGAAGGGGCTCGCCCCCAACGTCGACTTCTACTCCGCGTCGACGTACTACCAGATGGGCATCCCGGTCGACATCTACACGCCCATCTTCGCGATGAGCCGGGTCGGCGGCTGGGTCGCACACATGTCCGAGTACATCGAGGACAACCGCCTCATCCGCCCGCGAGCCCGGTACGTCGGCCCCCGCGACCTCGAGTTCGTCCCCGTCGACGAACGCTAATGCTGTGCTTCGTCTACGGCACCCTCACCGACCCCGAGGTGGCCGAGCGCGTCCTCGATTCCGTTTCCTACCGCGGACGGGCGACGCTGGTCGGCCTCCACCGCGTCGAGGGGTCCTATCCGACCCTCGCACCCGGCGGGGAGGTGACGGGCCGCCTGCTCGATACCGACGAGGTTGCGACGCTGGACCGCTACGAGGGGGTCGCCGACGCGCTCTACGTGCGGGTGTCCATCCCCTTCGAGAGTCCCGACACCTCGCCCGCGACCGTCGAGACGTACGTCGGCGACCCGGACCGCCTCGACGCGCCGGCCGAGTGGTCCGGCGACGGTCCCTTCGAGCGCCGCGTCGCCGCGTACGTCCGCGACCACGACGTCCGCGTCTGCCTCGGCCGAGTTTAGCTTATTTGATATAAAAGTTGTGCAAGATGTATGGCGCGTATGCAACACCGAGTCTCACACCGGTGCCGACGACGGCGCACCTGAAGAAGGGGGGTTCGAGTAGACGTGGATTACTATCTTACCTATGTCTTGCACAGGTCAGACGCGCTACTGCGGCGGGATGCACTAGGAGCACTGAGCATACGATAGCGGTTATGGCTATGTTTCGACTGGGCGTTTAAGAAAGCGTTACTACACACGTCCTGAAGGAGTCCCTGTATTTGCACGCGCTGAGAGAATTATATGGTATCGGATATTTCGAGTGTCGGACCACGACCTTCTCACTCCATAGCGTCCCGCCGGGGAATTTCGACCGCGACGGCGCGCTCGTTTTAAATATGTTGACACCAGTGTGACACCCGTCTGACTGGCGTCAAAAATGGTCGCTGTCGAGCGGTTCTCCGTCAGACAATCCGCA
>JAHENO010000276.1 GCA_018609945.1 Haloarculaceae archaeon
AGGGCCAGCCGTGTTGGGAGCCGAGGGTTCTGTTCTGTACCGGCGTAGGAATGTGACATGTCTATGGCGATCGGCCACTTCGCGTTCGGGGCGGCGATGACGACGCCCCTCGTGATGATTCTCGTTCCGACCGTCCGATATGCCCGGACGTCTGTCCTGTTGGGCGGTGGCTGGGCGATGCTGCCGGACTTTCACTGGGCGAGCCCGGTCGCCAGCCAGCAACTCCGCGCCATCCACCGTACGCTCGCCGAGGCGGATCACGACCTGCTGATCCTCTGTAACTTCGGCGACGGGACGCCGACCTTCGAGGCGCCCGAATCGCTCGACACCGACGACGCGACGGTCGTTCTCGCGAACCGGGAGGACCCGGCGGCCGATCCTGCGGCCGTCGAGTTGCGGCCCTACGAAGCAGCCATCTACCGGCTGTTCTGACCGCTTGCCGGGCTGCCTGCTGCCCGTGAACCAGTATACGACGGCGACGGGACTGGAAGGTACAAACGGGTGTTCAGCTACACGGAAAACAGCGAGAGAGCCCCACCAGTCCACAGTAGTTGCTGAATCATTTCTCGGTGAGGGAACTCCGAAGTCGAATCAGCAACTACTGTTCGGCCCTGGAAGGATGTCAGTCCCCGTATCCATCGACGCCGGTCGCCCGGAGGTATTCTTCGAGGAGCGTGGGGAACTGGCCGCCGCGGAGGTACCGCAGCCCGAACGCGTCCGCCCAGGAGATGACGCCCCGATCCTCGGTAACCACGCCCGCCTCGAGTTCCCGGGCGAGCACCAGCAGGTCGAAGTCTTCCCGGGAGTCGAGAATCCCCTGCCGGAGGGCGCGCCGGTACTTGTCCCGCATGTCCGAGAGCACCCGGTCGGCCTCGGTCATGTACTCGTCGGGGTCGGCGGCCGTCAGATCCTCCGGGTCGAGCTGTTCGACCTCGCGCAGGGCCTCCTCGGAGACGCGGAGGCCGCGGTCGACGCGGTCGCTCATCTCGTCGATGAACTCGTAGACGATGTCGGCGGGGATCGTCACCCCGTACCGGTCGGGGCTCTTGCGGATCACCCAGGTGTCCAGCCGCGAGAACACCTCGTCGGCGACTCCGCGGTCCCGGAGCATCGTCACGAGTTCGTCGTGGATCGACGGGGGCATGTAACAGGAGACGCCCAGCTCCAGCCGTGCGGTCGCGACCAGGTCGAGCAGGCGGAGGACGGCCGCCTCGAGGGACTCGTCCTCCGCGCGAATCTCCTCCGTGATGAACAGCGACGTGTCGAGGACGAACTGCTGGCGCGGCAATTCCCCGGACATATCCTTTCTTCGGGGGACCGGTACAAATGCCTCACTCCCGGTCTGCCGGGATACGCCAGTTCATTTTTGAGCCGGACGGGCGTGGGTCGGGTATGGACGAGCGGTTCTTCGTCCGCCTGGAGCCGACCGCGGACGACCCGGGGGACCTGTTCGAACACTTCGAGCGCCGGTCCGCCGGCGGCACGGCCTACCACGCCCTCCCCGACGCCCGCCACGGCGTCGAGCGCGGAACCGTCGTCGTCGAGGACGCCGACGCCATCGTCCGCGGCTACCCGAGCATCCCCCGGATTCTCGTCCTCGAAACCGGCGTCCCCTCGGTCTTCGACGGCCCGCTCGTCGTCGAGGAGAAACTCGACGGATTCAACGTCCGGATCGCCCGTGCGGGCGAGCCCCTGGCGTTCACCCGCAGCGGGTACGTCTGTCCGTACACGACCGCCCGGGCGCGCGAGATGCTCGACCTGTCGGCATTCTTCGACGCTCACCCCGAGAAGATGGTGTGTGCGGAGCTGGTCGGGCCCGAGACGCCGTACACGACCCACGACTACGCGGCGGTCGACTCCCACGCCTTCCGCGTGTTCGGCGTCCGGGACCGCGAGTCCGGCGACCCGTTGCCCGTGGAGCGGCGCCGGGAGCTCTGTGCGGCCTTCGACTTCCCCCAGCCGGAGTGTTTCGGCCGGTACGACCCTGGGGCGGCGGTCGATGCAGTCTGGGACGCCATCGCCGACCTCGACGCGGCGGACCGGGAGGGGGTGGTGCTGAAGTCACCCGACTGCGAAACGCTGGCCAAGTACACGACCGAGTCCCAGCACCACGACGAACTCGCGTACGCGTTCTCGCTCCCGTTCGACCGCGGGCGGGACTTCGTCTTCTCGCGAGTCGTCCGCGAGGGGTTCCAGACCGCCGAACTGGACGAAGACGACGACCGGCTCCGCGAGCGGGCCCGCGACCTCGGCGAATCGATCCTGGTGCCGATGGTCCGGACGATCCGGGACGTCGCCGACGGCGAGACCGTCGGGGAGCGCCACACCGTCCGCGGCGACCCCGACACGATCGACGCGTTGCTCGACCACCTGCGCGACCAGTCGCTCTCACTCGAGATCGAGGCCGACCGCCGCGAGGACGGCCAGCGCGTCGTCGAGTTCGTGAAGGTCGCGGAGTCGACGCGCGACCGGATCCAGTACTACCTGGAGGGTGGCACCCGCGACGAGTAGCCGCCATCGCGCCCGATGGCGGTCTGCCGCGCTTGCGGTGCCCTCCCGGAACCCCCCATGTTCAGTGGTAACACATACCTTTAAGCGCTCGCTGGCCGACCATTCGATCATGAGCGACTCCGAGCCACCCCACCAGGTCAGTTTCGGTACCGAAGTCTACGACGACGAGGGCACCAAACTCGGGCGGGTGCGGGCGTTCGACGAACACGGTTTCTACGTGACGACCGCCGAGGGGATCGAGGCCCTCTCTGCCGAGCACGTGACCGCGGGCAACCCCGGCGAGGCGACGCTGATGTGGCGATGCTGGGAGTGTGGCGAGGTCGGTCGGATCGAGGACATCCCCGAATCGTGTCCCGACTGCGGCGCGCCCAAGGAGGACCTCTACTACTGGCAGGAAGATTAGTCGGCAGGTCTCCAGCGGTGCCTGTCGGACCCGGCCCGTTGCGGCGCCGGCCGCGGCCGCCGTCCCTGCCTGGCCGCCGCTGGCGAGCGCGCCCGGCGCGACGATTCCGGTCAGGAGTCCGAATCCGGCGGCGACCAGGAGTGTGCGCCGTGGTCACATGGAACTTCGACACGAGCGACGGCGGACTCTCCCGACCCGGGAGTTTCGCCGTCTCACTCCACGTAGCCCAGGTCACGCAGTCGCTCTTTGGCCTCTTGGCCCATCCTTTCGAGGACGTCGCCGTCGCGGCCGACCGCGTCCCACTCGCCGCCGACGCGTTCCTCGAAGGCGGCCAGCGTGCTCTCCGCCTCGAGGATGGCCGGGTCGTCCGTCTCGGCGAGGTTCTCGGTCTCGTCCGGGTCCCGGTCCAGCCGGTAGGCCTCGTCCGGGATGCGCTCGTTGCGGATGTACTTGGCGTCGGGACGGCGGGCGGCCCGCATCCGCGAGTAGAAGCGTGACTGTTCGTCGAGGTCGATGCCCGCCGACGCGGCGACCGATTCGAGCTGGTTGAGCTCCACCAGCGGACGGTGGTACTCGACGAACCCGTACTCGCCACTGCCGGGGAACTCGCCGAGATCGCGGTACTCCGCTCGCGGCAGCGAGCGCCGGGGTTCGAGGGGTTCGCCACGGCTCTCGACGCCCGTCGCGTCCAGAATGGTGTGATAGAGGTCGAGCAGTTCGACCTGCGTGTCGTCCCGACCGGGGTCGAGGTCGGGGTGTTTGACCAGCAACGGGACGTTTACCAGCGGCTCGTAGATGCCGAACTCGTGGCCATAGAGGCCGTGCTCGCCGTGGAGTTCGCCGTGGTCCGCACAGACGACGACCACCGTCTCCTCCCAGACTCCGGCCTCGCGCAGGGAGTCGAACAGCCGCCCGAGCTGGTCGTCCATGTGTCTGATCTCGGCGTCGTAGAGGCCACTGATCGCCTCCCACTCCTCGTCGTCGGCCGTCTCGGCACCGCAGTTGAACGCCGTCGGATCCTGG
>JAHENO010000277.1 GCA_018609945.1 Haloarculaceae archaeon
CGCGAGGTGATCCAGCGAGCGTCTGGTCTCGATCTCGGTGGGTTCGGTCATCAGCGCCTCGTCGACTATCTCCGGCCACTTCGTCGTCGGCGGGTGGACGCCGTAATCGAGCATCCGCTTCGCAACGTCCGCGGCGTCCTGGTCGTCAGCGCTCGCGACGAACTCGTGGTGGAACGGCCCGAAGGGCACCTCGTAGTCGATCTGTTCGGCGAGGTAGTTGGCGTTCAGGACCGCCTTCGCGCTGGCGTCGGTCAGGCCCTCGTCGCCCAGCCGGGCGATGTAGGCAAGCGCCTTCACCAGGACCAGCCAGTTCCCCTCGAAGCCGTGGACTTTCCCGATGGAGTGGTCGGGTTTGAAGCGCTCGTAGCCCCCGCC
Source organism: Haloarculaceae archaeon (assembly GCA_018609945.1). Lineage (GTDB taxonomy): Archaea > Halobacteriota > Halobacteria > Halobacteriales > Haloarculaceae > SW-9-67-25. The sequence continues at coordinate 376 of JAHENO010000277.1, forward strand.
ATCCTCGCGCTCCCGGACCCGTGGCGCCGGAAGGAACGGCGCCAGGTCGCGAACGACACCCACGGGCCCGGCGCCGGGACCACCGCCGCCGTGGGGGGTGGCGAACGTCTTGTGCACGTTGTAGTGCATGATGTCGAACCCCATGTCGCCGGGGCGGGCACGGCCCAGGAGTGCGTTGAGGTTCGCCCCGTCGTAGTAGAGGAGGCCGCCGGCGTCGTGGACGATCTCGGCGATGTCCTCGATCTCGCGCTCGAACAGCCCGAGGGTGTTGGGGTTGGTCAACATGAGCGCCGCAGTGTCGGGGCCGACGGCTGCCTCCAGCGCCTCCGGGTCGACGCGGCCGTCCTCGCCGCTCGGGAGTTCGACCACCTCGAACCCCGCCAGCGCCGCGCTCGCGAAGTTCGTCCCGTGGGCGCTGTCGGGGATGACCACCTCGGCGCGGTCCTCGCCGTTGTGTTCGTGGTAGGCCCGCGCGACCAGCACCCCTGTCAGTTCGCCGGCCGCGCCGGCCGGGGGCTGGAGCGTGACCGCGTCCATCCCCCCGATGCGCGCCAGGTAGTCCTGCAACTGTGCCATCGCTTCGAGGATACCCTGGACGTGCTCGTCGTCGCGGTCGGGATGCACTGCCCCCTCGGGCCGGGCCGCGACGTCCTCGGTGAACGGCGGGTTGTACTTCATCGTACACGAACCCAGCGGGAAGGGGCCGCTCTCGACGCCGTAGTTCATCTGGGAGAGCCGCGTGTAGTGGCGGGCCAGTTCCGGCTCTTCGAGGGCCGGCAACGTCAGGGAGTCCCGCGTCAGCTCGTCCGGGAGCGGCGTGTCTTCCCCGACTTCGACCTCTGTGCTATCCTTCTCCGAGAGCAGGGGCTCGTACCGGTCGCCCTCGACCCAGCGGGCCTGGTCGTATCTCACGCCGCCACCTCCTGGAAAGCAGCGACGAGACCGTCGACGGCCTCCGCGTTCGTCTCTGTCACGCAGACTTGGATCCGGTGGTCGTCGATAGCGTGGACCGCATAGCCCGCGTCTGCGAGGTCGCTGGCGACGGCGGGTGCGGGCTGGTCGACGCCTGCGACGAACTCCCTGAAGTGGTGGTGGTCGTGGACGGGTGCCCGGACGCCGGAGATGTCGTCCAGCCGTTCGGCGAGACCTTCGGCGCGGGTGACACACTCCTCGGCCAGGTCCAGCAGGCCGTCGGGACCGAGCAGAGCGGCGTGGACGGCCGTCCGGAGCGCCACCCACGCCTGGTTCGTGCAGATGTTGCTCGTCGCCCGCTCCCGGCGGATGTGCTGCTCGCGGGTCTGGAGGGTGAGCGTGTAGGCCCGGCGGCCGGCGTCGTCCTCGCTCGCGCCGACCAGCCGTCCGGGCACCTGCCGCAGGAAGTCCTCCCGGGTGACGAACAGCCCCATTCCCATCCCGTAGGCGGTCCCCAGCCCGAGGGACGCGGCGTCGCCGACGACCACGTCCGCACCGACGTCGGCCGGCCGTTCGAGCAGGGCCAGCGCGACCGGATCCGAACCGAGGCAGAACAGCGCGTCGTGGTCGTCGGCCAGCTCCCCGACCGCGCCGAGGTTCTCCTCGATGGTTCCCCGGACTGTCGGAGACTCGGCGTAGACCATGGCGGTGTCGTCGTCGACCGCCCCCTCGAGTGCCGGGACGTCGACGTTGGCGTCCGCAGTCGGGTAAGTCTCGACGGTCAGGTTCGCCCCGCTCGCGTAGTTGTCGAGGACGCCTCGCTTCTCCTCGCGCAGCAGGTCCGGCACCAGGACGCGGGTCCCGTCGGTGGCGCGCACGCGAGTAGCGAGCGTCGCAGCCTCACCCAGCGCCGTCGCCGCGTCGTAGACAGAGCAGTTCGCCACCCCGAGTCCCGTGAGTTCCACCAGCATCGACTGGTACTCGAAGAGCGCCTGGAGGAACCCCTGGGCGATCTCGGGCTGGTACTGCGTGTAGGAAGTGAGAAACTCCTGGCGGTCGGCCAGGTGGTCGACCAGCGAGGGGACGTAGTGGTCGTAGTGACCCCGGCCGAGGAACTCGACGAGGTCCTCCGTCCGCGAGAGGGTCTCGCGGAGTTCCCGCCGGACGGCCTGCTCGCTGCGCGACTCGATGTCGAACGTCCCGTCGAAGGCCACCGAGTCCGGGATGTCGAACAGGTCGGCCTCCTCGTCGACGCCGACCGCGTCGAGCATCGCCTCCGTCTCCGCCTCTCCGTGTGGCGCGTACGGCGTGCCAGTGTCCTCGCGGCTCATGCGTCCGAACGTGGGCCTCCGCGTACCCAACCTTTACGGTTGATACTGCCGGCGTCGACCATATCGCCGGCATCCACGCTCGTCGATTCCGGATCGCAGCCGAAAGTGAGCGTGTCACACGGTTTGACATGCCGTGGTCCTTATACGCACTAAGGTGTCCTTGGTCTGTTCAAAACAATCAATAGTTAAGGTTTATTATTAACCGTGAACTTCGGACAGGTATGAAGTTCCCAGCGAACGCGGAGGAGTCGTTCACCACACACAGTTATCCGAGTACGACCGAGGAGTTCGTCGCGGAGCACGGCGACGTCGAAATGAAGTTGCCCAATGGCGCGGTCACGCTGGGCGAGGTCCTCGGGAGAGTTCCCAACGAGGAGTTCCAGACCGAAGAGGACGTGCGGTACGCGACCTACGGCGCACTCGGCGAGGATGCCATCGGCCGGAAGGGGTACAGCGACCGGGACGCGACCTGTCCGGGCGAGACTGGCCACGAGCAGGTTTCGTTCTGAGGGCGGTCCGTTTCTGGCGTTCTCTCACCGGAGAGCCAAAGGTTTAGTCGCTGCCCCGGGTTCCTCGGGGTGATGGCAGAGGGTGACGGACGTCGGGACGAGGCGGCCACCGAGGCAGCTGAAACACTCCGCGAGGCCGTCGAGCGGTCGAGAAGCGGCGCACCGGCAGCCGGACGGGTGGTGCGGGACAGGTTCTCGGCCGACGAGGTCTTCCAGCGCATCGTCGCCGCCGCGGACGAAGAGATTACCGCGGGAAGCCGGGAACTGTTCTTCAGCGGTCTCGCAGCCGGCTTCGCGATCACTATCACGTTCCTGCTGTACGTCTCGCTGACCAACTCGACCGGCGGTGATCCCGTACTGAGTGCGCTGCTGTACCCGCTGGGGTTCATCTACATCATCATCGGCGGCTACCAGCTCTACACCGAGAACACGCTGCCGCCGGTGGCGCTGACGCTCGAGCGGATCGCGTCGATCCCGGCACTGTTGCGAAACTGGATCGTCGTCCTCGCGGGGAATTTCACCGGGGGCACCCTCGGGGCCGCGGCACTCGCGTGGGGCGGGGTCCTCTCGGCCGACGAGGCGACGGTCGCGGCCGACCTCGCGAGCAAGGGCATCGAGACTGCCGGACCGGTACTGTTCGCGAAGGCCGCCTTCGCCGGGCTGATCGTGGCTGGCGTCGTCTGGGTCGAATACGCAGCCCGCGACACCATCTCCCGGCTCGTCGTCGTCTACTTCGCGTTCCTGTCGATCCCTATCGGCGGGCTGTTTCACGTCGTCGTCTCGTATACGGAGATGATCTACCTCGTGTTGCTGGGCGAATTGGGAGTGCTGCTCGGGCTGCGTGCGTTCGTCGTCCCGGTGTTGCTGGGTAACACTCTCGGCGGGGTAGTGCTCGTGACCGTGGTCAACTACTTCCAGACGACCGAAGACCGCCTGGAGTCGGCCCGGTTCGAGGGGGCCAACCGGCAGCTCTCGGTGCGGGAGTGGCTCTTCGGCGGGTTCGTCGGTCGGTCGTACGTCCCGCTGATCGACACCGGCGAGGGCAGGGCCGTCGAACGGGGCCCCTACCGCATCGTCGTGCCCATCGCGAACCCGCGGACGGAGACTGACCTGGTCGATTTCGCCTGCACCCTGGCAGCTGGCATCGACGACGCTGTCGTCCACGCGGTCCACATCGTCCAGCTCCCGACGACGCGGTATCAGGGCTACGGCGCCGGACAGAGCCAGCGGATCGTCGACGAATCGGAGGCCCAGATGGCGGATATCCGTGCGGTCGCGGAAACCCACGATGTCGCGTTCAAATCCTCGACGGTGCTCTCGCACCGCTCGTTCGAGGAACTGTTCAACGTCGCGCGGCGCCGCGAGGCCGACCTCGTGGTCCTTGGCTGGGGCGAGGACAGGGTGTGGGGAGCCGGCCGCGCCGACCGGCCGGTCGACGAACTGGCTGCGGACCTGCCCTGTGACTTCCTCGTTCTCAGGGACCGCGACCTGGACACGTCCGAACTGTTGCTCGCCACCGAGGGCGGTCCGGAGGCCGAACTGAACGCCGAGGTGGCACGGACGCTCCAGGAGGTCGACGGCTCCGACGTCTCGTTGCTCCACGTCGTCGACGGTCCGGGCCAGCGCGACGCCGGCGAGCGGTTCCTCCAGAACTGGGCCGACGAACACGGTCTGGAGGACGCGGTTGCTGTCGTCGACGACAGCGGCGACGTCGAGAAGGCCATCGCCCGCGAGGCCGCCGATCACACGCTCCTGATGGTCGGAGCCACGGAGCGGGGCCTCCTCTCGCGGCTCCACAGAGAGTCCTTGCACATGGACACCATCCAGGACCTCGAGTGTTCGGTGCTATTCGCCGAGCGGGCGTCGGAGCGCGGTCCTATCAGGCGGGCCGTGTCCCGACTGCTGGGTCGCTCCTAGCCCCGGTCAGAAACCCCGGGAGACGAACGGCGTCGATGCTGTCGATGTCCTCGCCGATATCGACCGCGTCCGGGAGATTGCCCGGCGGTGCATCGTCCGCGACCGGGACCGTCTCACCCTCGACGAGCGACAACCAGACTGCGGCGAAAGGCCTCGTCGAACGCGAGCAGGAGTTTAGCCGACCGGCCCTCGAACCGGAGCGGCCGACGCCACCACGGTCCGCGCCCGGAGTCTTCCGAGAGTTCGGTCACCAGTTCGTTTGCCTCGGTCCCGCCGGCCGGACTGCTCAGAGGGACACAGCGGTCGTACAGCCGCGAGCCCTCGGGGTCGCCCAGGAGGAACACCCGCGCGTCCACGGGGTCGCGCTTGACGTGCGCGTTGGTGGCGAACGGTGCCCGACGGGCCGCTGACAGGCTCCGGTACTCCTCGCCGGTCACCGGATCCCGCGCCAGTTGGAACCGGCCGACTATGAACGCCCCCCACTCGGGCGGGAGCCACTGCTGCGCCAGGGAGGACGCGTCGTCGGGCGCGGTATCGTCGGCGTCCAGCCCCATCCCGAGGGTTACCGAGAGCGTCGCGTAGAAGAACACGTAGTCACCAGCCGACAGTTCGGCGAGGGGGCCGGCCTTGACACCGTGTTCGTCCCCGTAGGTGTACTGTTCGCCACAGGGGTACTCGGGAAATTCGGGATCGAGGTGGACCGGCGTCTCCCGAAGCTCCTCGGGGATGGTGACGTCGAGGTGTGGCGCGAGATCACCGTACGTGGGTGCGTCCGTGACGGGTTCGGTCTCCGGGATGGGAAGGAACTCGAAGCGGCCGTCCGGAGAGACGGGGGCACGGAAGCCAGGCTCGTTCGTATTGGCGCCGACGTTGATGGCGATGGCCCGCATTACCTGTTCGACGGTTCCGGGAATGAAAAGGCTCGCTGTCCGCTACGTGAGCGGTTCGACACATCGCCGACAGTACGTGTAGACAGTGTCTCGCTCGTTCTGTGCGCCACAGCGTGGACACGTGACGCCGTCCGCGTTCGGTCCGGAGGGAGGCCCATCGCGGGTGACGAACCCGAACTCCCCCGAGCGCGTTCCGGTGTCACGTCCGGTGTCGGTTCGGGCGCCGGGGTTCGTGGCCGGTCCCTCGGACGAGGATTCCCCCCGGAAGTACCGGTACAGCGCCAGCTGGAGCAGGGCGAAGCTGACGACTGCGAGAGCCAGCCACAACGGCGGCTCCATAGATCATGGTACGGTGTGTCAATACTTGTGTCTTCGGTCCGCACCGGGGTGGGATCGAATCCCAGGAGTCTGCCGATCAGCTGGTACCGTATCGATCAGGCGTCCGGCGGCGAGAGGTCGCGGCCGAACTCGTCGAAGACAGCGATACTGTCCGGAATGTCGGAGTCGATTCGGCGTTCCTCGCGCCGGTCGACGTTGGCGTCCTCCAGCGGGTCGGCGACCGACTCCCAGCCCTCCTTGATGGCGATGGACTTCGCGGGCGTGCCCGCGGCGATGTGGTGGGCGGGGATGTCGGACCCCGCTATCGATTTCGCGGCGAGGATGGCGTTGCGACCGACCTTCACGCCCGCCCGGACCATCGAGTCGTAGGTTATCCTGACGTCGTCTTCGATGGTGGTGTGGTAGTTGGTGACCTCGGTCTGGTCGACGACGTCGTGGTCGTGGCTGTAGACGTGGGCGTCGTCGGAGATCGAGACGCGGTCGCCGATGGTGAGTTTGCCGCGGTCGTCGAGGTGGACGTCGTCGTGGATGACGACGTTGTCGCCGACCGCGATGTTGTGGCCGTAGGTGAAGGTGATGCCCTTGAAGAAGCGGCAGTTGTCGCCACACTCCTCGAAGAGGTGTTTCGCGAGCATCTGCCGGAACCGGAGCGCGAATGCGATGTTGTCGGCCATCGGCGTGGCGTCGAACTGTCGCCAGAGCCACTGGAGGTACTTCGACCGCTCGTACTGCCCGTCCGGCATGGCCTCTATTTCGGCGTAGTACTCGCTTTCGAGGGTGGAGTTGCAGGGGTCGTATCCCTGGAGGCGCACCCGTTCGGCCGGGGAGACCTCCCCGCCCGACTGCCAGCGTTCGTAGGCGTCGCGGTCGCCGTGCAGGTCGACGAGCACGTCCTCGACCACGTCGCAGATGTCCTCGTCGCTCGAGAGGCGCCGGTCGACGTCCTCGAGGAACTCGTGGAGGCCCTCCTCTGCGGCCGGCGGCAGGGACACGTGACGCTTTGTCATGCTACTCTATTGCCCCGCGGCGCTCATAGTGGTTTCCGTTACGCGGACGTCATCCGGTTAATCCGATGTAAGCCACCGGACCTCGCGCGGTTCCGGCCCCGTCGCCGTGCCCGTCTGGCCGCGTCACTCCAGTTCCTCGGTGACGACCGACCGCAACGAGGTGATATCTTCCGCGTCACGCGAGAGGGTTGTCCCCCCTAGCGAGACGCGTAGCGTCCCCGATTCGTTGGCGCTGCCGACGCCCGCGACCGGTGCGACGCCGTCGAATGCCGCGCGGACCGCGCCGGGGTCGGCCGTCTCGACGACGACCCGCCCTGCTCGCTCGTCGAACAGCGCGCCCGCGTTCCAGCCGCCAGACATCCGCCGGCCGCCGAGCGAGACGTCCCCACCAGCACCGTCGTGAACCATCTCCGCGAGCGCGACTGCCAGGCCGCCGTGGCTGACGTCGTGGGTAGCCAGGGTCGACTCGAGGTCCGCGACGGCCGCCATCGTCTCGACGAACTCGGCCGGGTCGTCGGTGACTGCGGGGAACCGGTCGCTGCCCCCGAACTGCGCGAGGTACTCCGACCCGCCGAGCCGGGGAGCAGCGTCGCCCGCGAGCACGGGATCACCGACGACCAGAAGGTCACCATCCCCAGCGAGGTCGAGGGGCGGAGCGGCGACATCCGACTTCGTGCCGACGACCGCGAGCGTCGGCGTCGGCGGGATGGGTCCGGTCGGCGAATCGTTGTACAGCGAGACGTTCCCACCGACGACCGGCACGTCGAGGGTCGCACACATCTCGGCCAGACCGTCGACGATGCCCGCAAATCCGCCGTAGACGTCCGGCTTCTCGGGGTTGCCCCCGTTCAGACAGTCGACGGCCGCCAGTGGCGTCGCACCCTTGGCAGCGAGGTTCGTCGCGTTCTCCAGGGCGACGGCCCGCCCCCCCTCGTAGGGCGCGGCGGCCGTCCAGTTGGGGTCCGCACCCGCAGAGATGGCGAGCCCCACGTCTGCCCCCCTGACCGCGAGGATAGCTGCGTCGTCGCCCGGCCGGCGGGCGGTCCGGACCTGGACCTCGTGGTCGTACTGGCGGTAGACCCACCGTTTCGAGGCGGTGTTCGGGCTCCCCACGACCGCGTCGAAAGCCGTTTCCAGTTCGACCTCCGGCAGATCCCGCTGGGGGGTCGGCGGTTGCTCGACTGGCAGGTCGTTCATCGGTGCCCCCTCACCGAGGAACTGGGCGTCGCAGTCCACGACTGTCTCGCCGTCGAACGAACAGACGTAGTTGCCCTCGGTGACCTCGCCGATCACGGACGAGCCCAGATCGTAGCGGTCTGCGACGTCGCGGACGCGGTCGACGTTCTCCGGACGGACCTCGTAGGCCATCCGCTCCTGGGACTCGGCCAGCAGGATCTCCAGGGCGTTCATCCCGGGTTCGCGCTGGTGGACGCGGTCGAGTTCGATCCGCGCGCCGAGGCCGGCCTTGGCGACCATCTCGGAAGTTGCGCCACCAAGCCCGGCAGCACCCAGGTCGCGGGCCGATTCGACCAGTCCCTCGTCCAGCAGCGCCTCGTTGGCCTCGATGAGCAGTTTCTCCGTGTATGGATCGCCGACTTGGACGGCGGGCCGATCCTCGGTCTCTGCGTCCTCCGAGAGGTCCTCGCTGGCGAAGGAGGCCCCGCCGAGGCCGTCCCGTCCGGTCGCGTTCCCGACGAGGACGAGTTTGTTGCCGGGTTCCTTGGCGTCTGCCGTGATCAGACGGTCGGCGTCCTCGATCAGGCCGACGCAGGCGACGTTGACCAGGGGATTACCCTCGTAGTCCTCGTGGAACGCGACGCTCCCGGCGACGGTCGGGACGCCGATGCAGTTGCCGTAGTGGCTGATCCCCTCGACGACACCCTCGAAGAGATAGCGGGAGTGCTCGCGGTCGAAGTCGCCGAAGTACAGACAGTCGGCGAGCGCGATTGGGTAGGCGCCCATCGACATCGTGTCGCGCACGATGCCGCCAACGCCCGTGGCCGCACCGTCGAATGGATCGACGTATGACGGATGGTTGTGGCTCTCGATGCCGAGCGTGATGTACGTCTCGCCGTCGGCGTCGCTCGCCTCACCGTCCCAGGGAGTCGGCAGCGCCACCACGGCTGCGTCGTCCCCGGGGCCGACGACCACCTGCTCGCCCGCCGATTCGAACGCGGAGAGGAGGGGCCGCGAGGACCGGTACGCGCAGTGTTCGCTCCAGAGATTCTCGAAGAGTGCCGCCTCGGCCGGCGTGGGTTCACGCCCCAGTTCCTCGACGATCAGGTCGCGGTCTGACTCCGCCAGCGCCATTGTGCTCCCGTTGTCAGAGC
>JAHENO010000278.1 GCA_018609945.1 Haloarculaceae archaeon
CCAGGAGTCGACGGCCGCGGGGTCGACCCCGGCGTCATCGAACGCCCCGGCGTAGAAGTCGTTGTCTGCCGCCCGCTCGAGTTGCTCGCGGACTGCCGAGAGTGTCTCCGGATCGTACATCGGGCTGACGCACGGCGAGACACCACATAAAATTGGCCGTCACGCGGGGGGTGTCGTACTGCCGGCTATAAGCCCGTGAGAAATTTCGACCACCCGTGGGGTCGAATATCTCCACGAAATTATAGCCGGCAGTATCAGTAGGCGAACGGCCACTTGCGCAGGTACTCCTTGATCTTGCCGAGGGCCGCCAGCACGCCCTTCGGTTCGACGACGAGGACGACGATGATGATGACGCCGAAGAAGACCGGCACGAGCGCGGTGGCGTTGGTTCCCGTGATCTCGGCGGCGACCTGGAGGGCGTTCTGGAGCGTATCCCGGACGATCGTGACGACGCCGACGCCGAGCAGTGCGCCCCAGACGCGTCCCAGGCCGCCGAACAGCAACATGACGTAGTGTTCGAGCGTGAGCGTGAGCGTGAAGAACTGCGGGTCGATGAAGCCGATGTTGAACGCGAAGAGGCCGCCGGAGACGCCGATCATGAACCCGCCGATGGCGAACGCCAGCAGTTTGTTCCGGAAGACGTTCACACCGAGGACGGCTGCCGAGAGGTCGTTCTCGTGGACGGCACGGAACATCCGCCCGATTCCGGTCCGCGAGAGGTTCAGCGAGAGCATCGCGAACGCGAGCATGAAAACCAGCGCGAGGTAGTAGATGTCGAGGTCGGTTCCGATGGCTGCGACCGGCCCGACGACGCTCGGCGTCGAGGGGAGCGTCTGGCGGGCCCCGCCGTGGACGGCCTCGAACTGGCCGTTGTTCAGGAACCACTCGGTGATGAACTGCAGTGCCAGCGTCGAGATGGCGATGTAGAAGCCCTTCACGCGAAAGGAGGGGAGCCCGAAGCCGACGGCGACGAGCGCGGCGACGACGCCACCAAAGAGGATGGCCGGCAAGAGCCCGACGCCGGTCCCGAGCAGCTGGCTCGTGGTGTAGGCACCCAGGGCCATGAACGCCCCCTGGGCGAGGACGATCTCGCCGGCGTACCCGAGGATGACGTTCAAGCCCAGGACCGCGATGGCGAAGATGTACATCTGCGTGAACAGCGTGAGCGTCCCGCCGCCGACGAGAAACGGCACCAGGAACGGGATCGGCAACCCGAAGACGAGCGCGATCCGCTGGGTACGCCACGGGATCAGCCCCATCCGGGACTCGTAGCTCGTGAAGTACTCGCCACAGGGCATCTACGGCACCTCCCCGCTGTGGCTCGCTCCAGTCGCCGGTCGATTCCTCGATGCCTCGGACGGCTGGTGGGTGGATGAGGGTTGCATTGTCAGAGCCTCTCGATGCGTTCGGTACCGAAGAGCCCGTACGGTTTCACGACGATCACGACCAACAAAAAGAGTAGTGGCAGAATCTCGCCGAATCCCGGACCGACGTCGACGATAGCGGTCCCCCCCTCGAAGTAGAACGACCCGTACTCCTGGAGGAGACCGACGACGATAGCGCCGATGAACGCGCCGGGAATGGAGTCGAGGCCGCCGAAGACCACCGCGGCGAAGATGATGATGCCCGTGGCCTCGATAGAAAAGCCCGCGCCGTCGCTGGACATCGCGAGCAGTATGCCGCCGATGGCGGTGATGGCGATGGAGATCGTCCAGGCCAGCGCGATGGTGCGTTCGATGGAGACCCCGAGCACCATCGCCGCCTGTTCGTCGGTCGCCGCGGCCCGGAGGATCGACCCGGTCACGGTGTACCGGAAAAAGAGCATCAGCGCCGCGACGACGACCAGCGCGAGCAGGACCGCGATGGCGAACGCGGTCTGTATCGTGGCGCCCGCGACCAGGTCGATCCGCGATCCGAAGGTCAACTCCGGGGGGTAGGCCCGGAAGTTCCGGCCGAACAGGAACGCGATGAATCCGGAGAAGATGCCGCCGAGCGCCAGCGTGACGATGATTACCGACAGCACCGGTTCGCCGATGAACTGCCGGAAGACGATCCGCTCCAGGGCGATCCCGAGGACGATGCCGAGGGCGATGGTCGCGGCGAGGGCCGCGAACGCGGGCAACGGCGAGGAGAGGACGGCCCCGGTGCCCAGGAAGACGACGCCGTATGCGCCGATCATCGCGATCTGTCCCTGCGCGAAGTTGAGGACGCCGGTCACCTTGTAGATCAGCGCGAATCCCATCGCAATCAGCGCGTACAGGGCCCCGAGGCCGATCCCCGAGACGGTGATATCCAGGAAGGTGGTGACGTCGACCATCTACTGCACCTCCGTTCCGGCCTCGGCCGCCGCCCCGGGGTCGCTCTCCGGTCCCGCGTCGTCGTCTTCGCCGACCGGTTCGTCCACGTCGACGATCCGCATCCGACCGCGTTCGTCCGATTCGCGACCGTCCTGGTAGGTGATCGTGATTTCCATGTCGATGGCCTCGCTCCCGTCGTAGAGCGCCGCGACCAGTTCGTCGTACCGTTCCATGACGACCTCCCGCCTGAGCTTTCCAGTCCGGGTGAGTTCGCCGTCGTCGGCGTCGAACTCCTTGAACAGGATCAGGAATCGCTGGATGGGGTCCTCGAGGTCCTCGTTGGTCTCCGCGACGACCTCCCGCATCAACTCCAGGACCGGTTCCTTCTGTGTGAGATCGCGGTAGCCCGCGTACTGGATGTCCCGCTGGTCGGCCCACTCGGCGACGTTGTCGAAACGGATGTTCAGCACCGCGGTGAGTTCCTCGCGGCCGTCACCGACGACCATCGCCTCCTTCACGTACGGATTGAACTTCAGCTTCGTCTCGACCGAGATTGGCGCGATCGCGGTCCCGTCGGCCATCTCGATGACGTCGTCCATCCGGTCGAACACCTTGACGTGGCCGTCCTCGGTCAGCGCGCCGAAGTCGTCGGTGTGGAGCCAGCCGTCCTCGATGGCCGACTCGGTCTTTTCGGGCATCCCGTAGTAGCCCGAGGTGACCACCGGCCCGCGCACGAGGAGTTCCCCCCCCGGCGTGATACCGACCTCGACGTTGGGGAACACTTCGCCGACAGTCTCGACGTCGATGTCGTCGTCGCGGTGCATCGTCACGAACCCACAGACTTCGGATTGCCCCCAGATCTGTTTGAGCGGCACGCCCAGCGCGTGGAAGTACTCGAAGTGGTCTTCGCCCAGCGGGCCACCGCCGGTGTAGACGTTCTTCGCGCGCTTGAGGCCGATCTTGTCGAGGATTGGCCGGTAGGCCACCCAGTAGGACAGCCAGTGGGCTGCACGGAGCCAGGCCGGCGGGTCCCTGTCGTTCTTCTCGCCGATGATGTACGCCGCGTACCGGCGACCGATCGACATGGCCCGTTCGTAGACGAACCGCTTGAGTCGGGTGGTGTTCTCGATTTTCGCCTTGACGTCCGCGACCCAGGCCTCGTAGCCGTTCGGCGAGGAGAAGATGATCTCGGGACCGATCTCCCGGAGGTCCTCCTCTTCGGTTTCGGGCTGTTCGGGGAAGTTCGCCGTCCAGCCGCCGACGAAGGCTGCTGCCATGAGGATCATCTGCTCGCCGACCCAGGCCATCGGCAGATACGAGAAGTAATCGGACTCCTCTGGCAGGGGGTCCATCTCGATGGCGGCGTTCGCGAGGTTGATGAAGTTGAAATGTGATAGCTGGACGCGTTTGGGCATCCCCGTCGTCCCCGATGTCGGCGTCAGCACTGCCGGCGACTCGGGGTCAATCTCCGTGATGCGGTCGTGGAGTGCGCCCTCGTCCACCTCGCCGGAATCGAGTCGTTGCCGCCCGCGAGCCTCAACGTCCTCGTAGGAGACGACCGTCAGGCCGTGGGTGTCCTTCTCGCCGTTCTCGTACCGGAACATCCCCTTCCCGTCGCGGTAGACGATGGTCTCCAGCGAGGGTACCTCCTCGGCCACGAGCAGAATCTTGTCGACCATCTCCTGGTCTTCGGCGTAGACGACCCGGGGTTCGAGCAGCTGGAGTTGCTTCTTGATGTCTTCGGGCAGCATGTCCTCGTAGTTCGGGGCTGCCATCCCACCGAGGGACTGGGCGGCCAGCCACGCCCACAGCTGGTGGGGTCGGTTGTACCCGATGGTAAAGAGGACGTCGCCCTCGCCGAAGTCGTACTCCGCGAGGCCGAGCGCGAAGGCCTCGACGCGCTCGTAGTACTCATCCCAGGTGTACTCTTCCCAGACGCCGTACCGCTTCCAGCGGAGCGCAACGTCGTCGGGGTGTTCGTGGGCGTGGTCGATCAGCACCTCCGGCAGCGCCCGGTCGGAGACGATCGGGACGTGCTCGTCCTCCGGCGAGGAGACGACGGCGTCGACGGACAGTCCCGACGACGTCGTCTCGCCCGACCGCGCGGCGTTCAGGTCGTCCACGTCAGTCCACCCCCGTGTAGACGCGGGCGACCTCGGGGTCGTTGGTGACGGCGTCCGGGGACCCCCGCGCGATGACGCCGCCTTTCTCCAGGACGATCATCCGGTCCGAGACGGCAGTGACCACCTCAAGGTCGTGTTCGATCATCACCAGGGTCAGTCCCTCCTCCTCGTGGAGGTCCGACAGAAAACGGATGACGTCGTACTTCTCGTCGAAGGTGAGGCCGCTCATCGACTCGTCCAGCAGGAGGACGTCCGGTTCCAGCGCCAGCGACCGCGCGAGGTCGACCCGGCGCTGGATCCCCAGGGGGAGCGTCGCGACCGTCGAGTGGCGGTACTCCCACAGTTCCAGGTAGTCGAGTATCTCCTCGACCCGGCGCATGTTCTCGGCCTCGACCGTGCGGCCGGGACCGTAGTACAGCAGGGCCGACAGCAGGTTGGGCCGCTCCGTGACCGCGCGGATCGTCATCACGTTCTCGATGACGGTCTCTTCCTCGAACAGTTCCAGTCCCTGAAAGGTGCGGCCGAGCCCCTGCCGGGCGCGGTAGTGTTCGGGCGAGCCCGTGACCTCCTCGCCGTCCAGGTAGACCTCGCTATCGGAGTCGGCGTCGGGGGTGTAAAAGCCGTTGAGGATGTTCAACAGCGTGGTCTTGCCCGCGCCGTTGGGGCCGACGATCGAGACCCACTCGCCGGCCTCGATGCCGAGGCTGACCTGGTCGACAGCCCGGAGCGATCCGAAAGTCTTGTTCACGTTCCGGCAGCCCAGCATCGCCTCCTCGGGCGGGACAGCGGGGCCGCCCCCGAGCGACCCGCTTCGCGACACGTCCGGGTCGGCACTCATCAGGTCCACCTCTTTCGGATCTTGTAGTGGCGGATGTCCCGATAGCGGGACTCGTCACCGGAGGTCCCGAGGTAGAACTCCTTGATCTCCTCCCGTTCCATCAACTCCGCGGCAGGGTCGTGGAGTTCGACCTGCCCGTTCTCCATGACGTACCCGTAGTCGGCGATTTCCAGCGTCCGCTTTGCGTTCTGGTCGGCGATGATCATCGTGATGTCCTCCTCGCGGTTGATCTCGACCAGCGTCTCGAAGATATCCCGGACCAGCTTGGGTGCCAGTCCCAGCGACGGCTCGTCGAGCAACAGCAACTCGGGCCGGTGGATGAGTGCTCGCGCGACGACGAGCATCTGCTGTTGACCGCCGCTGGCGTAGCCGGCCTTCAGGTCGAGAATCTCCTCGAGCTGGGGGAAATACTCGAACGCGATCCGGTAGTCCTCGACGTCGAACCGGAACCGGCGGCCGTCGCGGTAGAGCCCACACCGGAGGTTCTCCTCGACGGTGAGGTCCTCGAAGACCCGCCGGCCCTCGAGGATGTGCGTGATACCGCGGTCGACCATCTCGTTTGCGCCGTAGTTGGTCACGTCCTCGCCCTTGTACGAGACCGAGCCCCGGGTGACTTCGCCGCGTTCGCTGCGGCCGATACCGCTGATCATCTTCAACACCGTGGACTTGCCGGCACCGTTGGGGCCCAGCAACGCGACGATGTCACTCTCCTGGACCTCCATCGAGACGCCCTGGACCGCGAGGAAGTGTCGGTCGTAGACGATCTCGACGTTGTCGAGTTCGACCACTGGCGGCTGCTGGGAGGCGGAACCCCCCGTCGAGGCACGCTCGCTCGTCGTCATCACAGACCGATCCAGTCGTCCCGGCGCGGGAGTTCGGCCTTCGCGTCGAACTGCATCTGCCCGTCGGTGACCTCGTAGAGTCGGCCGGTCATCGTCGGCCGGCGGTCGCCCTCGGTGAAGGTGAACGGCTCGGAAAGTCCCCACATGTCGTCGTCCTCGATCGCGAGCATCCCCTCGCGGACGTTCGCGCCGTCGGTCGGGTCCATACCCATATCCATGGTGTTTTGCAGCCCCTTCAGTGCCAGGACCGCGTGGATCCCCCCGCGGACGTAGTTGAGGTTCGCCACCGCGGGGTCGTCCATGCTGCGGCCCTCGCGTTCGATGTTCGCCTGGATCATCTCCGAGCCCCGGGTGTCCTCGTTCATCACCTCGCCGAAAATCTTGAACGCGTTGACGGCACGCGTCCCCTCCCAGATGTCGGGGTTCTGCTGGACGCGGAGTTCGTCGACCGTCCAGGTGAGGCCACAGACGGTCATCTCGGGATAGATGTCCTGCTTCGCCGAGAGCAGGACCTGCATCGGTGCGGCAGTGTTCTGATGGATGAGGTAGTCGACGCCGGCGTCTCTGGCCTTGCGGACCTGCGTCTCCGCCGAGTTCGCGGTCAGCGGGAGGTTGATGTCCGGAGCCAGGTCCAGCCCGAGTTCCTCGGCGTACTGTTTGCCGCCCTCGACGGGCGATTTGCCGAACGCCGTGTTCGAGAAAATGAATCCGACCGTCGCCTCGGCGTCGTTGTCGGCGATCCACTTCAGGTGGGCCCGCGCCTGGCTCGTGTAATCGAGGTTGCCGAAGAAGTTGTACGGCGTCGCTTCTTCCATCAGTTTCGCCGAGTAGGAGGCGGAGATGTACACGATCTCGTCCTCGGCGACCGTCGAGGAGAGCGCCTCGGTGTCGGCCGTGCCCCAGCCGATGATGATCGGCGGATCGCTGTCGGACGTGTACTCCTCGTAGTACTGCTGGGCCTGTGGCACCTCGTAGGCGTAATCGTTGTTCGGGTGGTCTATCTGCCGTCCGAGGGTGTCGTTCTCGTTGAAGTACGCGATCGCGTCACGGGAGCCGAGTGCCGTCGGCCGGCCGACGTCGGAGGTCGCTCCGCTGAGGTCGTAGATGCCGGCGACGGTCACCGGCCCGCTGTCCATATCGTCGCCGTCGCTGCCGCCGTCGTCGTCCATGTCGTCCCCGCCGTCACCACTGTCGCTGTCGCCCCCGTCGCTCCCACCGTCACCATCGCCGCCGTCGCCGCCGTCCTCGCCCCCATCGCCACCGTCTTCCGCACCGAGGCAGCCAGCCAGCGAGAGGGTGACCGCGCCGCTGGCGGTTCCGAGCGTCTTCAGGACTGATCGGCGCCTGTACGAGTCTGACGAGTGTGCCCCGTTATCGTCAACCATCGTAACGTCCGATTCGTTGTAGACGTACTACATAATTATTGGGGTGGATATACAGCCGTTCGGGGGCGAGCCGGTTCCTCGGTCAGGATCTGCCCGTGCGAACCGGCCTCGCGGTCGGGATCCCTGCGTCCCGGAGACGGCAAAAACTACAAATAACAGCGCCGCCGCAAAGGAAACGAACGTCCATGAACTTCGAGGAGAGTCCCGAACACTCGATGATCCGGTCGACCGCGACCGAGATCGCCGAGCAGTTCGGGCCCGAATACTGGCGCGAGATGGAGGAATCCGGGGAGTTCTCGCAGGCCTTCTGGGACGAACTCGGTGCGGCCGGCTTCCACGGCCTCCTGGTCCCCGACGAGTACGGCGGTGCCGGCATGGGTACCCAGGAGATGGGGCTGGTCATGGAGACGCTCTGTGCCGAGGGGTGTGGCATGGCCGGGACGTGGTATCTCGTTCTCACTGCCGGCATGGCTGCCGTCGGTCTCAAAGAGTACGGCACCGAACGGCAGAAAGAAACGTATCTGACGGACATCGCGGCCGGCGACCGGAACTTCTCGATCGGCATCACCGAGCCCGAGGCGGGGACCAACACCCTCAACGTGGCGACGCGCGCCGAGAAAAATGGCGACGAGTACGTCCTCAACGGGCAGAAGGCCTGGATTACCTACTCCGATATCGCGGACAACATGATCATCGTCACGCGCACGACCCCCCGTTCCGAGGCCGAGCGCAAGACCGACGGGATCAGCCTGTTCATCCTCGACATGGACGCGGATGGCATCGACGTCTCCCCCATCGAGAAGCACGCGATCAACTACTCGAACTCCTGTGAGGTGTTCCTGGAGGACGTGCGCGTCCCCGAGGAGGACCTGCTCGGCGAGGAGGACAGGGGCTGGTGGCCGCTGGTGGACATGCTCAACCCGGAACGCATCGGCTTCGCTGCTGCCGGAACCGGCATCGGCATGCTGGCGGCCGACGCCGCCATCGAGTACGCCAGCGACCGCGAGGTGTTCGATCAGCCGATCGGCACCCACCAGGCGGTGTCGTTCCCGATAACGAAAGCCTACGCAAGGATGGAGGCGGCACGGTTGATGCGACAGAAGGCCGAGTGGCTCTACGACCAGGGCGAGGAGTGTGGGTACGAGACAAACGTCGCGAAGGCGACGGCCGTCGAGGCGGGCATCGAGGCGGTCAAACAGTCGATGCAGGCCTTCGGCGGGTGGGGCTACGCGAAGGAGTACGACGTCGAGCGGTGGTGGCGCGAAATAAACCTCACGCGCCTGGCGCCCGTCACCCAGCAGATGGCGTACAACCACATCAGCCAGCAACTCGGGTTCCCGCGGGGGTACTGATGTTCGACAAACTGCTCGTCGCGAACCGTGGCGAAATCGCGGTCCGCGTGATGGCCGCCTGCGAGGAACTGGGCGTCGACACCGTCGCGGTCTACAGCGACGCCGACCGGTCGGCGGGCCACGTCCGATACGCCGACGAGGCTTACAACGTCGGTCCAGCGCGGGCGGCCGACTCCTACCTCGACGGCGAAACCATCGTCGAGACCGCACGGGAGGCAGGGGCTGACGCCATCCACCCGGGATACGGTTTCCTGGCGGAGAACGCCGACTTCGCCCGGCGCGTCGAAGCGACCGAGGGGCTGACCTGGGTCGGCCCGCCGGGCGACGCGATGGAACAACTCGGCGAGAAGACCAGCGCCAGGCGCGTCATGCAAGCGGCCGACGTCCCCATCGTCCCCGGGACGACCGACCCCGTGACCGATCCCGAGACCGTCCGCGAACTGGGCGGGGAGTACGGCTATCCGCTCGCGATCAAGGCCGAAGGCGGGGGCGGCGGCCGGGGGATGAAAATCGTCCGCGACGCCGGGGAGGTAGAGGACGCCCTGGAGAGTGCCCGCCGCGAGGGCAAGGCGTACTTCGACAACGACTCGGTGTACGTCGAGAAGTATCTCGCGGCGCCGAAACACATCGAGGTGCAGGTCCTCGCGGACCACCACGGCAACGTCCGCCACCTCGGCGAGCGGGACTGTTCGCTCCAGCGGCGCCACCAGAAGGTCATCGAGGAGGCCCCCAGTCCGGCGCTCTCGGCGGAGTTGCGCGAGCGCGTCGGCGCGGCCGCGCGCCGCGGCGTGCGGGAGGCCGGCTACACGAACGCCGGCACCGTCGAGTTCCTCGTCGAAGACGGGGAGTTCTACTTCATGGAGGTCAACACCCGCATCCAGGTCGAACACACCGCCACCGAGGAGGTCACGGGCATCGACATCGTTCGATGGCAGATCCGCGTGGCTGCGGGTGAGGAACTCGATTTCGCGCAGGACGACGTGGAGATCGACGGTCACGCGGTCGAGTACCGCATCAACGCGGAGAATCCCGCCAACGCGTTTGCCCCGACGCCGGGACCCATCGAGACCTACGACCCGCCGAGCAGTATCGGCGTCCGGCTCGACCACGCGATCAGGGAAGGCGACGAGATCGGCGGGGACTACGACTCGATGATCGCGAAACTCATCGTGACTGCAGAGGACCGCGAGCGGTGTCTGCGCCGTTCCGAGCGCGCGCTCGAACACTTCGAGGTCGCGGGCGTGCACACCACCATTCCCTTCCATCGGCTGATGTTGACCGACGACCGGTTCGTCTCGGGCGAGCACACCACGAAGTATCTCGACGAGGAACTCGACGACGGCGCCGTCGAGGAGGCGGTCGAGCGGTGGGGAACCGAACCGGAAGCAGGGTCCAGCGGGGACCGTCCGGCGATGCACGAACTGACCGTCGAGGTAGACGGCAAGCGGTACGACGTGGTCGTCGAGGACCTGCCCGGCGGGCTCGCCGGTGGCGGAGCGGGAGGCAGTTCCGGGTCCGGGTCCGGGTCTACGTCCGGTTCTGGGTCGAGCAGTGCTGCGACAAGGGCCGGTGCAATCGGGACGACGGCAGACACCACGACCGGCGGCGACGCGAACGCAGGGGGGAGTGGCGGGAGCACGACCGAGAGCGGGAGCGAGGCGGCAGTCTTCCGGGACGGTGCGGTCGAGGCGGACATGCAGGGGACCATCCTCTCGGTGGAAGTCGCCGAGGGTGACGCCGTCGCGGAGGGCGACGTACTGTGTGTCCTGGAGGCGATGAAGATGGAGAACGACGTCTTCGCGCCCGCGAGCGGGACTGTCACGAGCGTCCACGTCGCGGCGGGGGAGACGGTCGACATGGGCGATACGCTGGTGGTGGTAGAGTGAAAGTCCGCGTCGCCGAGGAGACGACGACCGAGGAAGCGCGGGTCATCGCCGAGGCACTCGCCGCCCGGTACGGGGACGACGTCACGGTGGCGACCGCCGCCGGGGAGCACCTCGCGGAGGCGGCCTACCACGGTCCCGGAGACGTGCCGGGACCCGAACCGGAGATGGGACCGACCGAGCGGGAGGAACGACTGTGGGAAGAGATCGCCGACATCCACGAGGGCGGCCCGGAGAAGTACCGCGAGCAGTTGCCCGAGCAGGGGAAACTGTTCGTCCGCGACCGGATCGACCTGTGGTTCAATCCGGAGGGAGGCAGCCAGACACAGTCCGGCGACGGGGAGGGATTCCTCTTCGAGGACGGCAAGTTCGCCGAGTTCGACGCCGACGACCGGCTACCCGCCGACGGGATGGTCACCGGCGGCGCCGACTTCGAGGGGCGGAACGTCCACTTCATGGCCAACGACTACACCGTCAAGCGCGGGAGCATGGCCGCGAAGGGCGTCGAGAAGTTCCTCCGGATGCAACAGCGGGCACTGAAGACCGGCCGCCCGGTGCTGTATCTGATGGACTCTTCGGGGGGTCGGATCGACCAGCAGACGGGCTTTTTCGCCAACCGCGAAGGCATCGGGAAGTACTACTACAACCACTCGATGCTCTCGGGACGGGTCCCGCAGATCTGCGTGCTGTACGGCCCGTGTATCGCGGGCGCCGCGTACACTCCCGTGTTCGCCGATTTCACCGTGATGGTCCGGGACATGTCGGCGATGGCCATCGCCAGCCCGCGGATGGTCCAGATGGTCACCGGCGAGGACATCTCGCTTGAGGAACTGGGCGGGCCGGACGTGCACGCGAGACACTCCGGGAGTGCCGACCTGGTGGCCGAGGACGAGGAACACGCCCGTGCGCTGGTGGCGCAACTGATCTCCTACCTGCCGGACAACAGCGACGAGAAGCCGCCCCGCACCGAGGGGCGCCATCCCGCCACCTCGCCGAAGGACATCGACAGCATCGTCCCACAGCAACCGAACCGCGGCTACGACATGACGGACCTGATCGACTGTATGGTCGACGGGGATTCGTGGTTCGAACTCCAGCCCGATTTCGGCGGCGAGATACTGACCGGATTCGCGCGGATCGACGGTCGCCCGGTGGGCGTCATCGCCAACCAGCCCGCACAGCGTGCGGGCGCCATCTTCCCCGACGCCGCACAGAAGGCAGCGGAGTTCGTCTGGAAGTGCGACGCGTTCAACGTTCCCCTCCTCTATCTGTGTGACACCCCCGGCTTCATGGCCGGCTCGCAGGTCGAGAAAGAGGCCATCCTCGAGAAAGGCAAGAAGATGATCTACGCCACCTCCGCGGCGACGGTTCCCAAGCAGTGTGTCGTCGTCAGGAAGGCATACGGCGCGGGGATCTACGCGATGAGCGGCCCGGCATACGACCCCGAGTCGACCATCGCCCTTCCCTCGGGGGAGATCGCCATCATGGGACCCGAGGCGGCGATCAACGCGGTCTACGCCCGGAAACTCGCGGAGATCGACGACGAGGAGGAGCGCAAGAAGCGCGAACAGGAACTCCGCGAGGAGTACCGCGAGGACATCGACGTCCACCGGATGGCGAGCGAGATGGTCATCGACGACATCGTGCCCCCGAGCACGTTGCGGGATGAACTGGAAGCACGGTTCGAGTTCTACGAGACCGTCGAGAAGGACCTGCCCGAGAAGAAACACGGGACCGTACTCTAACAGGGACGCCCAGCCAAGCCATGACAGGACTCTACTACGAGGACTTCGCGGTCGGACAGACCATCGAACACGACAGGCGGCGGACGATAACCGAGAGCGACAACCAGCAGTTTTGCGACATGACGATGAATCAACAGCCCCTCCACCTCGACGCGGCGTTCGCCGCGGACACGCAGTTCGGCGAACGCCTCGTCAACGGCCTGTACACGATGAGTCTCGCCGTCGGTATCACGATTCCCGAGACGACCGACGGGACCATCGTCGCGAACCTCTCCTACGACGAGGTCGAACACCCCGCGCCGGTGTTCCACGGCGACACGATCCGCGTCCAGTCGACGGTGACCGACAAGCGCGAGACCAGCGACGGCGAGCGGGGCGTCGTCACGATGCACGTCGAAGCCTTCGCGGTCAACCGCGAGGACGAACCGCTGGTGTGTGAGTTCGATCGGACGGTCCTCTCGTTGAAACGCGAGCACGAAGCGGACGGGTGACTGCTGACCAGTGCCCGACAGGGGATGTTCCTGTCAACCGTGGCGTAGTGTGGTTTTATGCGTCGACCGGACGATCCCATCCCGTGTATGACGGAGCACGACACCATGACGATCGAACGGGACGACGGCGTGGCCCGGATCATCCTGGACAACACCGAGCGGCGCAACGCCCTGAGACTCGACGCGGGGGACGAGCTCATCGACGCCGCGGTGACGCTCGGCGAGGATCCGGACGTGCGGTGTATCGTGCTGACACACGCGGGTCAGTTCTTCGGCACGGGCGCGGATCTCACCCAGTTCGACGGCCACGATCCGGAGGGCGACGCGTCGATCATGCGACAGCTCGCGGGTCGGCTCCACGAGGCAATCGTCCAGTTTCACCGGAACGGTACCCCCGTCGTCGGGGGAATCGACGGCGTCGCGGGCGGAGCGGGGTTCAGCCTCGCGCTCGCACCGGACATCCTGCTCGTCAGCGACGAGACACGCCTCGATTACGCCTATCCGCGCGTCGGCCTGACCGGCGACGGCGGGTCCACGTTCTTCCTCCCGCGGCTGGTCGGCCTCCGGACGGCGAAGGAGATCGCGTTGCTGGACGAGCCCATCTCCGGCCAGCAAGCCGCCGAGATGGGGCTGGCCAACGAGGTGGTACCGACCGACGAGTTCGACGAGCGACTGGCCGAACTCGCCGGGAACCTCGCTGCCGGCCCAACCCAGGCACTCGGGAGCGTAACGCGGCTGATGACCGCGAGTTTCGACCGGAGCCTGGAGTCACAGCTGGCCGCGGAGACGGACGCCATCGCACGGGCCGCGCGAACGGACGATTTCGGACGCGGGCTCGACGCCTTCTTCGGCGACGAGGAACCGGAGTTCACCGGCGAGTGAGGGCCCCCAGCGTCTGATTCCCGCGCACAACCGGTACCACCCTGGCGTGTGACGGGATTTTAGTGTCCACCTCCACAATCGGGGAGTAATGGAGCTCACGAGCGAACAAAGGCTGATCCGGGAGACGGTCCGGGAGTTCGTCGCCGAGGAGGTCGAGCCCCGCGTCGACGAGAGCGACGAGAACCAGGAGTTTCCCGAAGACGTCTGGGACGGCCTCGCGGAACTGGACCTGACGGGGTTGACAGTACCCGAGGAGTACGGCGGCTTCGCGGCGGATATGGTCACGCTCAGCATCGTCAACGAGGAGTTGGGATACGGTCACCTCTCGGTCGCGACCGCACTCTCTGTCCAGCACCTCGCGACCTCATGTCTCCGCGAATTCGCCTCCGGAGAGCAGAAAGAGGAGTGGCTGCCGGGCATGGCCAGGGGGCGACCGGTGGGAGCGTTCGCGCTCTCGGAACCCCACGCGGGCTCGAACCCCGCGGAGATGTCGACGGAGGCCCGCAGGGAGGGCGACGAGTACGTCCTCAACGGGACGAAACAGTGGGTGACCAACGGCGAGCGTGCCGACGTCGTCGTGCTGTTCGCAAAGACCGACCGCGACGACCCGGACACGGTGACGCAGTTCCTCCTGCCCAAGGACACGGCCGGCGTCACCGTCGGGAAGAAGGAGGACAAACTCGGGCTGCGGGCGAGCGATACGACGACGCTCGTCCTCGACGACGCTCGCATTCCGGCCGAGAACCGTCTCACCGAGGTCGGACGGGGACTCGAAGCCGCGTTCTCGGTGTTGACAGAGGGTCGGATCGCCATCGCCAGCCAGGCCGTCGGACTCGCGCAGGCGGCCCTCGACGACGCGGTCGAGTACGCCAACGACCGCGAGCAGTTCGGCGAGCCAATCATCGAACACCAGTCCGTCGCGGCAATGCTCGCGGACATGCAGACCGACGTACAGGCCGCCCGCTTGCTCGCTCGCGACGCCGCTCGCCGGAACGAGGACGGTGTCGATCCCAAGAGCGCGAGCATGGCGAAGTACTTCGCGGGCGAAACGGCGGTGTCGGTGGCCAACGACGCCGTACAGGTGCACGGAGGCTACGGATTCACGAAGGACTTCGACGTCGAACGGTACTACCGCGACGCGAAAATTACCACGATCTATGAGGGAACCTCCCAAATTCAGAAGAAAATCATCGCACGCCACCTGAAGGACTGACTCGGAGAACTGTCCCGACCGATCACTCGTAGTCGTAGAATCCCCGGCCAGTTTTCTTGCCGAGGTCGCCAGCCTCGACCTTCCGTTTGAGCAGGTACGCGGGCGTGTACCGGTCGCCCAGTTCCTCGCGGAGCGTCTCTGTGGCGTGCAGGCAGACGTCGAGGCCGATGTGGTCGGCCAGTTCGAGCGGTCCCATCGGAACGTTCGTGCCGAGTTTCATCCCGCGGTCGATGTCCTCCTTGCTGGCGACGCCCTCGTCGTAGGCCCGGACGCCCTCGTTGATCCAGGGCATCAGGATCCGGTTCGAGACGAATCCGGGTTTGTCGTCACACTCCCAGGTCTCCTTCTCCAGCGACTCGGAGAACGCGTGGGCGAGGTCGACGACCCCGTCGGCGGTTTTCTCGCCGACGACGATCTCGACGCCGTCCATCACCGGAACCGGGTTCATGAAGTGGATGCCGACCACCCGGTCCGGACGGTCGGTCGCACTCGCGATGGTCGTGATCGAGAGGGTGCTCGTGTTCGTCGCCAGGACGGTCCCCTCGTCGGTGATGTCGTCCAGTTCCGCGAAGACGTCC
>JAHENO010000279.1 GCA_018609945.1 Haloarculaceae archaeon
CGTCGTGGGTGTGCTCGGGTCCGGTATCATCATCCCCGCCCTTTTAGCTCCGCTCGTTCGGCGTCAGCGCTCTGTTCATCGGCTGGCTCTCGCGAACAGTCGCGACCAGACAGGTAGTCCGGGGTGGTGTCGTGTCGCTGTTTCTGGCGCTCGTTTCGGAGGGGGCATCCGAGCAGACACAGGGTGCAGCCACACGGTTACGGGCGTGCGGCACATTTTACAATCTGGCCAGTGAGGAGAGAGCATGGTGCTGGAAGCGGGGACACGTCGCCTGGTGACTGCGCGGGCAGCAGTGGTGCTGACGACGGGCGTTGCACTCCTCTCACTCGCGACCGGCATCGCCAACATCAGCGTCCGGACGACGACCGGACCGCTCACGCCGTACATCCCGGTCGTGATCCAGCAGGCTGCGGGATTTACCGGCGCACTCACCGGCTTCCTGCTGCTCACGAGCGCCTGGGGGCTCCGACGTGGCTACCGGTCGGCCTGGTACACGACGGTAGCGCTGTTGCCGATCACCGCCGTCCAGGGACTCGTGCAGGCGGCCGTCTTCTCGTTCCCGCTCGTCGTGCTGTCACTGCTGGCGATGCCGACGGTCCTCCTCAACCGGCGGCAGTTCGGCCGTGAACTGTCGGTCTCGTCGGCCCAGTTCGCCGCCATGACCGCACTCGTCGGGACGCTCGTGTACGGCACGTTCGGCGCCTTCGCTCTCCGCGACCGGTTCGACGGCGTCGATTCGGTGCTGGACGCCTTCTATTTCACCATCGTGACCGCGAGCACGGTGGGATATGGCGACGTGACGGCACCCAGTCCCGTGGGACGCGTATTCACCGTCTCACTCGTCGTGTTGGGGACCGCCAGTTTCGCCCTGGCGCTCGGGTCCGTGCTCGGGCCAGCGATCCAGGCCCGCCTCTCGCGTGCGCTCGGAACCATGACCAGTGCTCAATTCGAACTCCTCGAGGACCACGTCATCGTCCTCGGGTACGGTGACCTGACGGAACCGCTCGTGGAAGAACTCGACGAAGGCGGCGTGGAGTTCGTCGTCGTGACGTCCGACACTGACCGTGCGTCGACGCTTCGTAGCCGCGATATCGACGTGTACGTCGCGGACCCGAGTGACGACGAACCCCTCTTCGATGTCAACATCGGACGGGCGCGGGCTGTCATCGTCGCGACAAACGACGACGCCCAGGACGCGCTCGCGATTCTCACTGCCCGGGAACTCAATCCCGACGTGCGAATTGTCGCAGCGGCGACAGTCCGGGACAACGTCCAGAAACTCCGGCGTGCTGGCGCCAACACAGTCCTCAGCCCCGCTGTCATCGGCGGGCGACTGCTCGTCCGGTCCGCGCTCGGGGAATCCGATATCGAATCGGTCGCGGCACGGATTCTGGACGAGGAGTCCGCTACCAACGGGTGACGCCGTTGGCGTGTCGGTGGACTCCCGTTCAAACTCCACACTGGAGTGGACACCGGGAGTGATCCGCCAAAGGTGGCCACGACGGCGAAAAACCGATAGAGAGCCGACGGGACGGTTCAGGTCCCCGCCGACGGTCGGGACAGGCTGAACGGTCGATGGTCGTGATGGGCGACAGATTTTTGCTGTCGCCTCCGGCAGACGGCGTATGCAGAATCTCCGGGCGGCCGGTCTCGGCCTGACCGTCCTCTCGCTCGCGGGGTACGTCGCCGGTCTCTGGGTCGCATACCCCGGCCGTGCCGTCTCGCTCACCGCGTTCATGGTCGGCGTCGCGCTCGCGGCAATCGGGGGCACGGAATGATCGACGCCGTCGTCTACAGTGCCGGGTCGGTCCGGACCTACGACGACCTCGACGACGCGAAAGCCGCCGATGGAACCACCTGGGTGAGCGCGACCGAAGCCTCCCCGGACGAACTCGACCGCGTGGCCAGCGTCTTCGATGTTCATCCCCTCACTGTCGAAGACGTGCGACACAACGTCCGTCCGAAGACGGAGGAGTTCACCGAGTACTCGTTTACGCTGGTCAAGGACGCCGAACTGCGGCGCGGCGAGAGTTCCTTCGACGAGGAAATCGACGACGAACCCCTCGGCGTCTACATCGGCGAGGACTGGCTGGTGACGCTCTCGACGGCGACGGTGCCGGCCGTCGACCGCGTCTGGGGCAACGTCGTCCGGGAGGACCAGCGCCTCCTCCAGCGCGGGGCCGATTTCACCGCCTACCGCGTCATCGACCTGCTCGTCGACGAGTACTTCGATATCCTGGACGACGTGGAGACCCAGATCGAGACGATCGAGGAGGAAGTCCTGGAATCGACTGAGATCCGGACGCTCGAACGCATCAACTCCGTCCGGCGGGATCTGCTCGCCTTCCGGAAGATGGCGTGGCCGACCCGCGAGGCGGTGAACCTGCTGGCCCGCGGCGACCCGCCGTTCGTCCGGCAGGAGACGGAGAAGTACTACCGGGACGTGTCCGACCACCTCGTGCAGGTGGTCGATCTGGTCGAGACCTACCGCGACCTGACCAACGGCGCCCGCGATATCTACCTCAACTCCCTCTCCCAATCGACCAACGAGGTGATGAAGACGCTGACCGTCGTCGCGACCATCTTCATCCCGCTGACGTTCGTGGTGGGCGTCTACGGGATGAACTTCGCCGATTCACCGTTCAATATGCCCGAACTGAGCTGGCGGTTCGGCTACCCCGCCGTCATGCTCGGGATGGGACTGTTGACCGCCATCGTCCTGGTCCACTTCCGGCGCCAGGAGTACCTGTAACCGACGCCGGCTCCAGAGAGCTGTCCCGTCACTCCTGTCCACGTTCGCTACGATAACCCCCCGCCAATCAAACGATTCGCAGACTACCGCGAATTCAGCGTTGCCCAGGGACTCACCCTCCCGGATTTCGGATACGAACGCATATACCGAATTTTCCAGTGAGAAACTCGCCGGATGGCGTCTGCACCGAACAGAG
This sequence comes from Haloarculaceae archaeon, assembly GCA_018609945.1. GTDB lineage: Archaea > Halobacteriota > Halobacteria > Halobacteriales > Haloarculaceae > SW-9-67-25. The sequence goes on from JAHENO010000279.1 coordinate 2,949, forward strand.
GGTGGACATTCAGCCCCTTTGTCGGTCGTAGTACTTGACCAGCACCCGGAGCCACCAGAGTTTCAGGGTGACGCTGGCCACGGTGCCGAGCGTCGCTCCCGTCGGTGACTGTCGCCACGCGGCGAACAGCGCGTAGACGAACGCGAGCGCACCCACAGTGTTACAGATGTTCGGGTAGCCGAGTCCGACCGTTCGGTTTGTCTCCTCCCTGATCCACCACCGCTCGGCGAGGACGGCGCGAGTCATCCAGGCGTCCTCGGTTTCGGCCGGCGGGAACAGGAACGGATTGATCGCCGTCCACACGAGCACGGCACCGAGTAGCCGCCACTTGCGGCGATAGATGGCGTAGACGAGGACGGCACCCGACGGGACGCGCGTCCAGCCGCTCTTTGGATTCGAATGCCGACTCCAGAATCGGTCTTCGAACTGCTCGGGGATACCGGCGACCATACGCGGTGGTTCGCGGGCAGAACAGATAGTCCTGCTCGGGGAGTCTCTCAAAATTCCGTCTCGGGCGCCGGCACACCCTCCGCGTCCGCGTCGCCATCGAGGCCGTGCTCCTCGCGTAGCTCGCGGATGCGGTCCCGGATATCGGCGGCGAGTTCGAACTCCAGGTTGTTCGCGGCCTCCTGCATCCGGTCTTCGAGTTCCGCGACGACGCGTGCGGCCTCGCTCTCGTCGGTCGGGTCCAGATCAGCCGTTCCCCCGGTGTCGGTCTTGCTTCCCGGGAGGTTCGTCTCCCCGACCGCCTTCTCGATGCTCCGGGGTTCGTGGCCGTGTTGCTCGTTGTACTCCTGCTGGATGCGCCGCCTGCGGCGGGTCTCCTCGATGGCCGACTCCATGGCCGCGCTTGGCTCGTCGGCGTACAGCACCACGCTCCCGTTGACGTTCCGGGCCGCTCGGCCCATCGTCTGGACCAGCGTTGTCTCCGACCGCAGGAACCCCTCCTGGTCGGCGTCCAGGATGGCCACCAGCGACACCTCCGGGATGTCGAGTCCCTCCCGCAGGAGATTGATGCCCACGAGGCAGTCGAACTCGCCGAGGCGAAGGCCGCGGACGAGTTCGTGGCGTTCGAGGGTGTCGGTCTCGTCGTGCATGTACTCGACGTCGATGCCCGCCTCCTCCAGGTACTCGGTGAGGTCCTCGGCCATGCGCTTGGTGAGCGTCGTCACGAGCGCGCGCTCCTCGTCGGGCAGCGCGTGCAACCGCTCGATGAGGTCCGCGACCTGGCCCTCGGCGTCCGCGATTTCGATGGCGGGATCGACGAGGTAGGTCGGGCGCACGATCTGTTCGACGACCTGATCGCTGACCTCGCGCTCGTAGTCGCCCGGCGTGGCGGAGACGTACAGGGTCTGGCCGGTCTTCGCCTCGAACTCCTCGAAGGTCAGCGGTCGGTTGTCGAACGCGGTGGGGAGCCGGAAGCCGTTGGCGACGAGGCTCTCCTTGCGCGATTTGTCGCCCTCGAACTGCCCGCGGATCTGCGGGATGGTCTGGTGGGATTCGTCGATCACCGTGAGGAAGTCGTCGGGGAAATAGTCCAGGAGCGTGTAGGGTGGCTCCCCGGGTTCGCGGTCCGAGAGGTGCACCGAGTAGTTCTCGATGCCCGAACAGTAGCCCGTCTCCTCCATCATCTCCAGGTCGAAGGTGGTCCGTTCTTCGATGCGCTGGGCGGCGACCATGTCGCCCTGGCGCTCGAAGTAGCGCACCCGATCCGCCAGCAGGTCGCGGATTTCGTCCATGGCCCGTTCGAGCCGTTGCTCGGGAATGGAGTAGTGCTCGGCGGGGTGGACCAGCGTCGCGGGTTCCTCGCTTTTCACCTCGCCCTCCAGGGGGTCGACCTTCCGGATGCGGTCGATCTCGTCGCCCCAGAACTCCACGCGGAGCGCGTACCGGCCGTACATGGGGTAGACCTCGACCGTGTCACCGCGCACCCGGAACGTGCCGTGCGTGAAGTCGACGTCGTTGCGCTCGTAGTTCAGATCGACCAGCCGGGAGAGGAACTCGTCGCGGTCGATCCGCTCGCCGGCCTCGATCCGGAGAGACATGTCGACGTAGTTCGCGGGGTCGCCCAGCCCGTAGATTGCCGAGACCGAGGCCACCACGATGACGTCCTCGCGGGTCAACAGCGAGCGCGTCGCCGAGTGACGCAGGCGGTCGATCTCGTCGTTGATCGAGGCGTCCTTGTCGATGTAGGTGTCCGTCTGTTCGACGTAGGCCTCGGGCTGATAGTAGTCGTAGTAGGAGACGAAATACTCGACGGCGTTGTCGGGAAACAGCTCCCGGAACTCCTCGTAGAGTTGGGCGGCCAGCGTCTTGTTGTGTGCGATGACCAGCGTCGGCTTCTGAATTTCCTCGATCACCCACGAGACGGTGTTGGTCTTGCCCGACCCCGTGACTCCGAGCAGAGTCTGTCTGTCCATGCCCTGCCGGAAGCCGTCGGCGAGCTGTGCGATGGCGTCGGGCTGGTCGCCCGCGGGTTCGAAGGGCGCGTCGACGCGGAACGGCCGGTCGACGTCGGGCCGGTCGGGCGAGAGGGGGCCGCTGTCACTCATTACCGGTTGGTGGGCTGCGAGACACTTGAGGGACGCGTTTGCCATCCTGACAACCGTGCAGGTGGCTACCCGATCCAGTCGAGGGCGTCCCCTGTGTCCATGAGAGCGACCCCGATGTCCGACAGTTCCGACAGCCCCCGCCCGTAGGTGCCGGACGTGGCGTCGGGCACGAACACGATCCGGTAGTCGCGTTCGCTCGCCTCGTAGACGGTCGTCCGCGGGCAGTTCGGGAAGTTACAGCCACAGACTACGACCGTGTTCACGCCCCGCTCGGTCAGGAACTCGTCCAGGTCGGTCCGGAAGAAGGCGCTCCATCGGGGCTTGTACAGCAGCCATTCGCGGGGACCGACCTGCTGGAACTCGCCGGCGAGCAGACGGTCGGCGTCGAGTCCGACGTCCGGAGACGGTTTCAGATCCTCGACCAGTTCGGCACCCTCTGTGCCCGGTCGCACGACCTCCGCACCCTCCTCGATTGCTTCCTTCCTGCACCGGTCGACATTCGAGCCATCGGCCCTGTAGAGGCGGGCGACGTGGACGATTGGGGCCTCCGCCGCCCGGAACGCCTCGGCGAGGTCTGCCATCCGGGGCACGGCGTCCATCGTTCCCTGGACCTCGGCCGGTGCGCCGGGCAACGTGAAGTCGTTCTGTGTGTCAATGGTCAGCAATGCGGCCCGCTCGGGATCGGGTCGCGTATAGGCGTCCATGATGGACGGGTCGGATAGCCGTGACATATTCCTTGGGTGGCTCACGTGGATTCTACCACCTCGATTGGATCTCCGGTCGATGCCGATTCACTGGTGATGACACTCGAAGAGACGGCACGGTCACCGAAACGGCGTTCGGTCCGCCGCTGGACGAGGGCGCTGTAGGTCGCAGTCAGATCCCTGAGCACGTATGCGTCGTACCCGCCCTCGAGCGCCGTCTCCAGTGATTTCGCGACGCACTGGTCAGTGATGAACCCGGCGAGAAAGACTGTCTGGACCTCGTTGGCGTCGAGGATTGCCGCCAGGTCGCTCCCCTCGAATGCGTCGAACGTGTACCGGCCCTCCGCGACTGGGTCACCCTCCTCGTAGAGGCCCGGGGTGAACGCTGCCTTCTCCGTGCCCGCGGTGAAGACGCGACCGCGTGTCAGGGTCGCCAGCCACCCCTTCTGTTGGTCGGGGTCGATTCGCAGTGGCGCGTGTACGACCGTCACGTCGGCCGCTCTGGCCGCTCGAACTGTCTCGCGGGTCCGCTCGACGACATTTCGGCGCTTTAGCGAGCGGCGAATCAGGAGGTTGTACAGCCCGGAATCGGTCCACTGTCGCTGGAACTCGACCAAGACGATTGCCGTCCGGTCCGGATCGAAGGCGATAGCCTGTTCAGCAGTCTTCTGCTCGGCCATATCCAGCGGATGGGTCCGTGGCCACAAAAATTAGTCAGAAATTTGAATTGTAGCAACTACACTCCGCTGTAGTGTGGGGATTTTTGCTCACACAGGCCCAATCGTGTTCAACGACACGTGAGGGGAGTCCAGTGATCGATGAAACTGATCAGGGAAACGAGTTCGAGGCCGAGGCACGGAAGGCGGCACTGTTCAAGTTGCTCGGGAGTGCCCACACGCTGGCGATCCTGCGGGAGTTCGCCGCCGAACCCGGTCCCCACCGCTTCTCGGACCTGCGGGACGAGCTCGGTATTTCGCCGACGACGCTGTCGGACCGCTTAGAGGAACTCTGTGAGACGGGCATCATCGACCGGGAGTCACACGACGAGATTCCGCCGCGCGTCGAGTACCGTCCGACCGAGAAAGGCCGGGCGCTACGTCCAGTGTTGGAAGCGGTCGCCGACTGGATCGACGAGTACGAAGCGTAAGCGCTGTGGCGAACCCGCATCCGGAAGCCATGTGAACCGAGAGCGGAGGTGCCCTCTCTCACTCTGGACGGGCTCCATGCGATCACGAGTGAAGGGATTGCTCATACTGCCGGCCATAAGCCCGTGAGAAATTTCGACTACCCGTGGGGTCGAATATCCGCACGAAGTTATAGCCGGCAGTATCAGTAACGAACAACATATTGAGAATCTCCAAGTAAAAAACGGAGGTTCACTATTCATTGTCGTTGGTTTGCCCGGGCCCGCCGACCTCCGGATGGACGATTTCAAACACTCGGACGCCCCAGAACATGGTGAGGCCGATACCAGCGAAGGCTAGCAGGTAAACGAGCACTCGAAACAGGTACTCTCCAGGGCTGTCTCTTACCCACAAATGCTATTACCGCTTCTGACAGACTAATACCGTGATTGACAGCGTTCTGGAGAAGAGACAGTCGGATTTGGACCGTGATAGCCCATTCTGTAAGACGGATATATCAGGTCACGTGCAGACAGAGTTTCAGTATGCTGATTTTGGAGACACACGACTCACCGACCGGTTGGTCCAGATGGGGGATGAACTCGGCAGTTCACCTGCCGAGTCCATCCCGATCGCCTGCGAGGACTCAGCCTCCACAAAGGCTACATACAGATTTTGCGATAATGAGAGTGTGGACTCCGCCGAAATATTCGCTTCCCATAGGCAAGCGCAACGCTCGCGGGTCCAAGAGACAGACGAACTCTTGGTTGTC
>JAHENO010000280.1 GCA_018609945.1 Haloarculaceae archaeon
GGTGACGGGCCGGTGGCGGCCTGGAAACTCGCCGAGGCGGGTCTGTCGGTGCTCGTCCTGGAGGCGGGGCCGTTCCACGGCAACGAAAACTGGCCCACCCCCCACGAGGACCCCGGCGGGGAAGCCTCCTCCAGCGTCGAGGACCTCAGCGGTGACCTCCTCGACGAACAGTTCACCACCCGCGAGTTCGAGATGATAAACAAGCTCGTGTTCGGCCCGGCGGACCACGAGCGGGGGTTCTGGTTCAGGAAGTTCCCGGGGGACGGGGCGATCCTCCAGTGTGCCGGCGTCGGCGGCACCACCCTGCACTACACCGGCTGTCACCCGCGAGCGTACCCGGCGTCGATAGACGAGCAGGGCCACTGGGCGATCGACTACGCGGATCTGGTCCCCTACTACCAGGAAATCGAGGCGATGTGCGAGGTGGCGCCCGCACCCACCACCGCCAAGGAGGAACTGTTCTTCCGGGGAGCCGAGGCCGCGGGCTGGGACCTTCTGGACGGGAAGAACGTGACGGAGGCGGGCTACCGGCCCCAGCCAAACGCGATCAAGCAACCCGACGAGCGCCTCCACGTCGACGCCGACTACGAGGGGTCGTTCACCTACCCCGATGTCGAAGGCGACACGCTGGCTCTCGGAAATATCGCCGGGAACCCCCACCCGCGGGGTGCGCCCTTCGAGGAGAAGGCAAAGCAGGCGAGCAACGTGAGTTTCGTGCCGGCGGCCCTGGAGACGGGCAACGTCACCATCCGTCCCAACGCCTTCGTCACCGACGTGAAAACCGAGACAGCGCTGGGCGATGCGCCGACGGCGACGGGCGTAGAGTTCCGGGACACCTGGTCGGGCGCCGAGGAAGCGGTCGAGGCCGAGGTGGTGGTGCTGGCGGCCGGCGCAATCGAGACGCCCCGTCTGTGGCTGAACTCGGGGCTCCCCGACAACGACTGGGTCGGCAAGGGCATGACCATCCACCTCCCGGACAGCGTGATGGGGCTGTGGGACGCCGACGACCTCGAGGAGACGATCGGCAAGCCCACGATCGATCAGTACCAGGGCCAGGACAGCGCCGTCCGCTTCGACTATCCCGGCGTAGGCATGTTCCAGCCGATCACTGCGGCCCCGGGCATCGGGGCGTTCCTGGGATTCGGCGCCAGCGCCTCTGGGTTCGCCTTCCGGAACGACCCGGCGGAGGCACCCTGGGACACGATGGGGCGGCTCGCCGGGCGCGAACTCAAGGAACTCCTCGCGGACTACCGCCGGATGCTCCCGATATTCATCCTGACCGACGACCGACCGCACAAGCGCAACGGCGTCTCCGTCACTCCCGGGATCGCGGACGAGCACGGGCCGGTCGCGCAGGTCAACCTCGAGCCCAGCGAGGGCGACCGGGCGCGCCGGGACGAACTGGCCGAGATCGCCAGCGAGATCCTCCGGGAGGCCGGCGCCTCCCACGTCCACCGCTCGGACTCCCCGCCGACCGCGATCCACATCCAGAGCACGATGGCGATGGGGAAGGTGGTCGACGAGGCCTGCGAGGCCTACGACGTCGACCGGCTCTTCGTGGCCGACCACTCCGCACTCGCCAACGGGATCGGCGGTCCGAATCCGACGAACACGGGGCAGGCCCTGGCGGCCCGCACCGGCGAGAGGATCCTCGAACGCCACTTCTGAGGGGGGGCTACAGCCGCTGTGTGAGCAGTCCCCACGCGAGTCGCGGCAGGTATGGAACGACGTCCAGGGACGTGAATCCGAGCTGTTCGGCGATCGCCAGCATGGGCGGGTAGACGCGGTGCTCCTCGACCATCCCGTCGGCGACCCGGATCAGCCCCATGTACCGGACCTCGGCCCGCCGCCCGGTCGGGGGAATCCCGTAGAAGGTCCCCTCGTGACTCATCCCCAACTCCCCGACGTACACCACCACCTCGTCGTCCGAGAACATCCGGCGGACCGTCACCTCGAAGTCCGGGAATCCTCTCACGACGCCCCGGATGAACGTCTCCAGACCGTCGGGGCCGTGGACCTCCCCCCTGGGTCCGGGAACCGGATCCGCGGGTGCCACCGGATCGTACATCACGAACGACTCCGAGACGAGGTCGGGAATCTCCGCGTACGCCCGCTCGTTCCAGACGTCGGCCAGATACTCCGAGGCGATCCGCTCTGGCGACGGTGTCGCGGCTGCCATATCCCTGCCCGTCGGCGCCGGTGCACATAGCAGTACTCATCGGCGCCCGACTGCGGCAGCTTTACCACCGCCCCTGTGCTGGGACCCACCATGGTCGAAACGGGACGGGCACGCTACACGCCCCACGCGCTCGTGTCGACGGTCGTGTTCGAGTTCATGCACATCGCGGACGAGCTGGCCGGGAACTGGGCCCCCTTCCAGCCGTTCAACGAACCGCTGGTGGCCACGGTCGGCATGGGAATGTTCACGTTCGTGGCGCTGGCGGCGCTGTGGGGCGTCCTGACGGACCGGCGGTGGGGATACGGCCTCGCCGCCTTCTTCGGCCTCCTCTTTCTGGTGGTGGAGTGTTGGCACTACTTCGACCCTGCGAACATGACCGTCCCACGGTGGATCATCCTCCTCCTCGCGCAGGGCTCGGGCGCGACCGTGCTGGTCCTCGCCGTCTCCCGCATCCGGGGGGACGCGCCCTGACGGGACGCCCGAGGATGCCGGCCGACTACTCGGGAAAGGTCCCGTCGGGGGTCGGAACCGCCCAGAGGTTCGCCGCGACCTCGAGCAGCAGGCCGTCGAGTTCCTCGGTCATGTCGAGGTACCAGAACTCGAGCCCCTCGAAACGGCCGCTCTGTACGACCTGGATGCCCGCATCCTCGAACGTTTCCACGACGGCGCGCGGATCGTCGTAGGCGAAACAGCCGACGTGGTGGATCCCGCCGCCGCCCTCGGGGGACTCCGTGTAGGTGCTCGGTCCCTCGAGGGGCTCGATCAACTCGAGGTTCACCCCCGGGACACCCGGATTCGGGAGCGTCGAGAGTTTTCCCCCGCCCTCCTCCCCCGACGGCCCGATCCCGAGCCGGTCGCGAAGCGACGTGACCCAGTCGATCACCCGTCGTAGCGTTCCTCCGGAAACGACGCGCGTCGACAGATCGATCGGTCCCTTGACGTCCGTCACCGCCACGCGCATCGAGTACTCCGCCGGCTCCCCGCGGTAGGTCGTGTCGGTGAGACGCGGGGGTTCGTAGCGGTACAGGAACCACGGCTCGACCCCGAGGAGGCGCCCGAACCGGTCCATCGCGGCCTCGAGGTCCTCGACGACGAACGCGACGTGAGAGATCTCCGGAAGCCCAACGTCCACCCGCGGAACAGTGTCGGCGACCATA
>JAHENO010000281.1 GCA_018609945.1 Haloarculaceae archaeon
CGTAGTGTCCGGCGAGAACGACGTGAATCCCGGCCTCCCGTGCCTGGTGGTAGACCTTCTGTTTGCCCTCGCCGGTGACCAGCGCGTCGACGCCCCGCTCGATTGCCTCGTCGAGCCAGTCGACACCGCTGCCGGTCACGACGGCGATATCGCTGATCTCCGAGGGGCCGAAGTCGAGAACCCTGACCCCGCCGTCGCCGGTATCGAGGGCCGCGGCAAGCGTCTCGCGGAGTTCCCCCGGAGTGTACGGTTCGGGTGCGGTGCCGCGCTGGCCGATGTGCTCGCCGCCGAGTTCGCCGAAGGTTTCGCGTTCGTTCAGGCCGAGCACGTCCGCGACGCCGGCGGCGTTGCCCAGTTGCTGGTGGCCATCCAGCGGGAGGTGCGAGACGTACAGCGCGATGTCGTGCTCTACGAGGGGCGCGATCCGCCGGTAGTGGGTGCCGGTCACGCGGTCGATGCCCCCCCACGAGAGGCCGTGATGGGTGACCAGCAGGTCCGCACCGGCCTCGGCGGCCCGCTCGACGGTCGCGACGGCCGCGTCGACCGCGAAGGCGACGCGCTCGACAGTGGCGTCGGCCGGCCCGACCTGCAGGCCGTTCGCGCTCGCGTCGACGTCGGCGTAGGCTCCCGTGTCCAGTCGCTCGTCGAGGCGTTCACACAGTTCCGAGCAACGCATAGTGGGTTCGGGCGGGTTCGAACCGCCGACCTCGGCCTTGTAAAGGCCGCGTCATAACCGACTAGACCACGAACCCCAGGCGGAACAAGTTCAGCCGGCGGAATAATCCTTACCCTCTCCGCCGACCCCTGCTACCCACCCGGAACCCTTACTTCGCCCTCCGCCTACCGCCGTGTATGGACAGACGGCAGGCCGTGGTCCTATTTGCGGCGCTGCTCGGCGCGGTGGCCGTCGCCGTCCTGCTGACCGTTCCGCCACTCCCGTTCGTCGACGCGGGGAACTACGAGACGGCGACCGTCACCATCCACGACAGCGACGGCACTCGCCTGGCGACCGTCGACGTCCGGATCGCCGACACCCGGGAGAAGCGCCGGATCGGCCTGATGCGCACCGACTCGCTCGACAGCGGGTCCGGGATGCTGTTCGTCCACCCCCGTGATGGGACCTACACCTACCATATGCGAAACATGTCCTTCGACATCGACATCGTCTTCGTCGCCGCCGACGGGACCATCACGACCGTCCACCACGCGAGTGCGCCCGACCCGGGCGAGGACTCGGAGACCTACACCGGCCGCGGGAAGTACGTCCTGGAGGTGCCCCGCGGGTACACGAACGCGACCGGAATCGACGTCGGGGACCGCGTCGAGATTCCGGACGACACCGAGTAGTCGAGCGGTTTCTGCCGTCGAAATCCGGAGAGTCGAGCGGTTTTTGCCTGCAGGGACCCTTGCCCGGGTGTGAATATCGACGCCGGCCCCGACGACGAGGCCTTCGAGGACGAGCGCGAGCGCGTCGACCGGCCGATGGCACGCCTCTTTGCCGAGTACGGCCGCGACGACGCCGGCTATTTCGCGGTGGGCCTCGTCAGCAGCGTCCTCTCGCGGGTGCTCGATCTGTTGCCGCCGCTCCTGCTGGCCGTGGCCATCGACGCCATCTTCAACCCCGGGATGGGCTTTCGGCTCTGGCTGGTTCCCGACGCCTGGCTCCCCCAGTCCCAGGCCGACCAGCTGTGGCTCACCGCCGGGCTCATCGCCGCCACCTTCGCCTTCGCGGCCGGATTCCACTACACCCGCAACTGGGGCTGGAACCGCTTCGCACAGGGCGTCCAGCACCGCATCCGCACCGACACCTACGACAAGATGCAGCGGCTGAACATGGATTATTTCACCGACAGGCAGACCGGCGAACTGATGTCGGTGCTCTCGAACGACGTCAACAGGCTCGAACGGTTCCTCAACGACGGCATCAACTCCGCCTCGCGGCTGGTCGTGATGGTGCTCGGTATCGCGGGCATCCTCCTGCTGTTGAACTGGCAGCTCGCACTGATCGCCCTCCTGCCGGTGCCCCTGATCGCGGTCTTCACCAGGAAGTTCATCGAGATCATCCAGCCCAAGTACGCGGCCGTCCGCTCCTCGGTCGGGACGCTCAACTCGCGGCTGGAGAACAACCTCGGGGGCATCCAGGTCATCAAGACCAGCACGACCGAACCATACGAGTCCGAGCGCGTCGAGGACGTCTCCGAGGAGTACTACGACGCCAACTGGGACGCCATCCGCACGCGCATCACCTTCTTTCCGGGGCTGCGCCTCCTGTCGGGACTGGGCTTCGTCGTCACGTTCCTCGTCGGGGGCCTGTGGGTCCTCGAGGGGCGAGTGACAGAGGGACAGTTCGTCGCGTTCATCTTCTACACACAGCGGTTCATCTGGCCGATGGCCCAGTTCGGGCAGATCATCAACATGTACCAGCGGGCCTACGCCTCGGCCGAGCGCGTGTTCGGGCTGATGGACACGCCAAACCGCATCGCCGAGGACGAGAGTGCCGGGGAACTGGTCGTCGAGGACGGGCACGTCGAGTACGACGAGGTATCGTTCGGCTACGACGACGAGACCGTCCTCGAGGACGTGAGCGTCGAGGTCGACGGGGGCGAGACGCTGGCGCTGGTCGGGCCGACCGGCGCGGGCAAGTCCACGGCCGTGAAGCTCCTGTTGCGCCTCTACGAGGTGGATTCGGGTGCGATACGCGTCGACGGGACCGACGTCCGCGACGTGACCGTATCGAGCCTCCGGGACGCGGTCGGCTACGTCAGCCAGGAGACGTTCCTCTTCTACGGGACGGTGCGGGACAACATCGCCTACGGACTGCCCGACGCGGACGACGAGGCCATCCGGGCGGCCGCCGAGGCCGCCGAGGCCCACCAGTTCGTCACGAACCTCCCCGACGGCTACGACACGATGGTCGGCGAGCGCGGGGTGAAACTCTCGGGTGGCCAGCGCCAGCGGCTGGCCATCGCGCGGGCCATCCTGCGCGACCCGGAGATACTCGTGCTGGACGAGGCCACCTCGGACGTCGACACGGAGACCGAGATGCTCATCCAGCGCAGCCTCGACCGGCTGACCGCCGACCGGACGACCCTCGTGATCGCCCACCGCCTCTCGACGGTCAAGGACGCCGACGGGATCGTCGTCTTGGAGGACGGCCGGGTGGCCGAGCGGGGCACCCACGAGGAGTTGCTCGCGGCCGACGGGCTGTACGCCAACCTCTGGGCGGTCCAGGCCGGCGAGATCGACGACCTGCCACGGGAGTTCGTCGAGCGGGCCGCCCGGCGGCGGGCCCGGACCGACGCCGACGACTGATCGGGGATTCTCGGCTGATCTGGTGAAACAGGTATCGAGCGAGTGACCGTGGATACGGTCAGGAGGATACGGATTGCGAACACCGCTTCGGATTGGTATCTAATCGGCTGCTAGCCCGGTAGCCGGGCGCGCTAGGACACCGATTGGAACCGACGGCCTTCAGTGTGGCCAGGGCGCCCCGGCCTCGCTGTTCGCGGCCGTCCTGCGGAGCTCGTCCAGCGTGTCCACAGGGTCTGCACCGGGGACCTGTAACTCGTCATTAGAATCGTACTGCAGGTACGGCGTGAAACTCGGGCCCCCGTCCACGGTGGTTTCTGCCCCGCGGGCGAACACGTCGGCCATGAGTGCGAAGGCGACCTGCTCGCCGAGCTTCACGCCCCAGTAGTGGTCGCTGTAGTAGTGGACACCGGCGAACATCCGTGCCAGCCCGACGTTGGATACCAGTTTGTCGATCTCTTGATGGATGCCGTGGTGACCGGCCGGAACCTCGATGTCGGTTGTGCCGGTTCCGAAGCCATCGCCTTCGTGCGTGACGACGAGGTAATCCAGTCCGGTCTCACTCCAGTCGTCGTTCGGGAACCACGTTTTTAGCACGGTGCCGCAGGCGCCCGCGATGACCGAGTGACCGCTGGGATATGCGGGGTGGACGGGTGATCCCTCCTCGTATGCGGTCGAGAGGTAGTCAGTCTCGCGGGGACGGACGTCCAGCAGCGCCGAGTCGGCGAGCAACTCATCGATACCGAAGTCGGTGCCGTTCTGTAGTTGCATGTGGACTCGGCCGCCGTACGTTTCGGGGCGACACCTGAAGTGACGCTCGTACTTCTGGTGGAACGCCGCTAGCAGCGCAGCACGGCCCGCTCGCGCCACCATGTCGAGCAGCCCGACCGGACCGCCGTCGGTGTAATTGAACACCCGCACGCTGTCGGGGAGGTCGTCGGTCATGACGTATTCGAGCCCGGGGTCGAACGGCACCTTGTTGAGCAACCGTAGCGCCGCGATGAGGTACTCCTGATAGGGCGGTTCGGCGTTGACAATCGTCGCCAGGTGGCGTGGCGTCGCCACGTATCCTCCCGCTTCCGACGGCGTGTTGGGGTCGGTTTCGGCGGCGTGGGCATCGCGCCCCTCGAGAGTGTCCAGCCAGTCCCCCAATTCGTGGTTGTAGTCCCTGTCGGCCTCGTAGCGGAGGTACTGCTGTTCGGCCGACAGCGACCACAGTTTGACGTCGTGGACCAGGAACTGCGAGACGTATGGCCCCCACCAGTCGACGGCGCCGTCGCCGGCTTCGACGAAGAGTCGTTGCGTATCGTACCAGCGCTCGCCTGGACCGTCGGCAGCACGGGCGAGGTCTTCTTCCAAGGCCTCGAGAGTACGGACCAGTGGGTCCGAATCATCCCTGTCTTCAAGGGTCGCCTGGACGCTCTGCCGACCGCTCCCTTCCGGCCCGGCTGGTTCGTTGGGCCAGGCGGTGAACGGGACGTCCCGCAACTGTTCCATCGCGTACGCGTCGAGCATCTCCGCGGCGGTCAGTTCTCCCCGCGGGTCAGGCGCCGGTGGCATCCGCCCATCGTGGGAGTCCATCCCCGCCAGCGGTACCGAGTTCGCGCCCGGCGCCCCGATGAACAGCCGCTGCCCGCCGCGCTCGAACGCCTCGCCGTCGGTGAATCTCCCCTCGGCTACCGCTTCGCGGTAGTTGGTCTTCTTCTTCGCGA
>JAHENO010000282.1 GCA_018609945.1 Haloarculaceae archaeon
GAACTGAACGGGAACGAGTCGGCCGTCCGTCGTGCGACGACGGTCAACCGGACGATGTAGGAACTGAGGATGAGAAACGGCGTGAACCCGGCCACCAGGACCGCTGGGACGACGATTCTCGTCACCGACCCGGAGAGCATCGGCGTCCCGCCGGGAGCGGTGTAGAGCAACATCACGACCGTGGCCGCGACCTGGACCGGCAGGCCGACGTACAGCAGGTAGCGGGCCAGTTCGGAGACTTCGGATTCGATGAAGACCGCCTGGAACATTCGCACCGCGACCACGATGTGTTCGAGCGTATCCGCGAGCCGGCCCAGCTGGTCGGTGATCCGGTCGGTGAACTCGTCGGCGTACTCCCGCTGGAGGTACCACGCCCGGTGGACGTGGTTCTCGTAGTTGGTGTTCAGCGAGACGAACAGCGCGTGTTTCATCTCGCTGGCGGGATGGCCCAGCAGCCCGACGACGTGCTCGGTGTGCCGGCTCAATCCCGCCACCAGCTCGGCCAGTTCCTCGCGCGTCCGTCGGGTCCGGCCCTCGCTGGTCCGTCCCTCCAGTTCGCCGAGGTCGTCCCGGACCTTCTCGAAGAGAAACAGGAAGAAGGCGTCGGGTTTGACCGGGAGGACGGTCTCGCCGACCGTCTCGCCAACGTCCCTGCGGTAGTCGATGGTCTCGCCTATCTTGGCGCGGATCTCGCCCGGGGATTCGAGGCGCTGGCTGAGGATGAACTGCCCGAGCGAGGTGACGATGGCGATGAGCGTGAAGTTCGCGGCGATGAGTGCGAACAGCGCGAAGAGGACGGGCGTTTCCTCGACCAGCGGCACCAGCCCCGAGGCCACGGCGGCCGCGACGACGACGACCAGGAGGACCACCTCCAGGACGCTCACGAGTATGCGGTCGCCGGTCAGGAGGAGCCACTCGACGGGGTCGTGCCGGAACAGCGCGACCTCGAAGGCGAACCAAGAACGGCGGTCACGCATCGTGCCCACGAACGGCGACGGCCCTCATAAACGTGGGTGTATCCACCGGGACCGGTCAGGCGACCGGCGCGAGCGGTAGTGAGCTCATCAGTCCGGACCTACTTCGCCGAGAGCTGCTCGCGGTCCCGCCGGTCTGTGTCCTGCTCTCGATGGTGCCCCGAGACCTCCCCGGACTCGTCCTGAAGCGTCGCCGCGAGGTGATCGAGGCGGTCCTGGACGGTCCGGACGGTGCCACAGTCCTCGTGGGGGGTGACGTAGGCGAGGTCGCCGTCCTCGTACTCCGCGAGCACCGCAACGGGCAACCGCAACGTGGTGTACTCCTCGCCGGTAATCTCGGAGGTGGCCGCCCGGCCGTCGAAGAAGGGCTCGACGGAGACGTCGTTGCGGTTCGCCCACCCGCGGACGGCCCCCACGCGCTCCAGAACGTCCCGGCCGCGCTCGGTCTCGACGGCGGTCGTCGACAGACCCACCTCCTGGCCCCACACGCGGACCGTGAACGTCGCTATCGTCCCAGCGGCGTCCAGGCGCTCGAGAAGTGTGACGGCTCGCTCCCGCGTCTCGCGCCCGGGCCGCGAGGTGAGCCCACGCACGTACAGTTCGATCCGGCGGTCCGCCGGTCCAGACCGGCGGGCTGTGTCCGTCTCCATCGGTGACACCTGACGGTTCGCCCCGTCCGGACTATAAATTTTCTAAGATTTATATATAGACGACACAGGGAGTACGTATCGATTCCCACTGGTGTCGGCGGCGATCCAGCGACGCCCCCCGGAGGTGCGGGTAGCGATACAATTATACCCGGACGCGGCGAAGTGCCCCACGATGAGCCGAACCAAACTTATCGCCCTCGTCGCCATCGTCGCAATCCTGGTCATCGCCCTCCGCCGTCGTGGTAGGGCCGAAGGCGGGGAAGAAGAGTAACGGGAACCCGGTTTCTGCGGTCACTCCCCCTCGAGCGAGAGCGGGCCGAGCCGCCCCTCCCGGTCGAGTATGCGTAGCGTCTCGTGGGTGCCGACGACCATCGTCGGAACCACGAGGATGAAGATGTGTTCTTCGAGGGGGACGCCCAGCAGTTCGACGCCGGTCCGGAGCGGGATGGCGAACACGCCCACTTCGAGCGTGTACCAGTCCCAGAGGAACGCGGGCGGATAGAGGATGGCGACGGTCCGGGCGGCCGATCGCCAGGCGCCGGCGTAGGCGACCAGCGCGAGCGCGACCGTCCCCCAGAGCAGTTCGGTGACGAGGTACGTGTAGGCGCCGAAGACGGTGATGTCGGGGAGCACGCCGGCCGTTGGGACCGGCACCCTATATGTGTCCGGTCCGGTTGAGATTGCAGTCCCGTCACCGGGTCCCTGCGAAGATGTACCAACATTGAATACGCCGGGCATCGAACCCCCGTGCTGGGAAACCACGATGGATATTGCCGACATTGCTACCAGCGATTACGTCGAGATAGACGCCGACGAACGGCTCGGAAAGGTCCGGTCGATCTTCGAGCGAAAGAACCCGAAGGGGATCGTCGTCACCGAGGACGGCGAGTACGCGGGCATCGTCACACAACGCCAGCTGGTGCAGTCACACGTCGAGGACGACGCCAAGGCACGGGCCCTGACCCGGCCGGCGCCGAAGGTCGAGCGGACCGCTGGCGTCCGCGAAGTCGCGCGCGTGCTAGTCGAGGGTGGATCGAAGGTCGCGCCGGTCTTCGAGGCCGACCGTCTGTGGGGTATCGTCACCGGCGACGCCATCCTCGAGGCGGTGCTCGAACACCTGGACGCGCTGGACGTCGAGGAGATCTACACCGCGGACGTCGTCACGGTGACCCAGGACACCCACATCGGCCAGGCGATCAACCTCTTCCGGGAGAACGGCGTCTCCCGCCTGCCGGTGCTGGACGACGACGGCCGTCTCTCGGGCATGGTCACCACCCACGACATCGTCGAGGTGGTGGTCCGCGACATGGACAAGGCGACCCGGGGTGACCGCGCGGGGGACACCGACCGCATCCTCGATATCCCCGTCTCGAACGTGATGACCAGCCCCGTCGCGACCACCACCCACGACGAGACCGTCCGTGCGGCCGTCGAGCGGATGCTCGAGCACGACTACGACGGGCTCGTCGTCACGCCCGCCGGGGACGACCGCCTCGTCGCCGGCATCATCACCAAGACGGACGTCCTCCGGGCGCTCACCTTCACCGAGGAGGAGCACATGGACGTCCAGATCACCAACATCGCCCTGCTGGAGACGATCACCCGCGAGGAGATCCGCCAGCGCATCGAACAGGTTGCGGACAAGTACGGGAAGATGCAGGTCCAGCACGCCCACGTCCGCTTCTCCGAACACAAGGAGAAGCTCCGCGGGACGCCGCTCATCCAGTGTCAGATCCGCCTCCGGACCAACAAGGGCCAGGCGGCCGGCTCCGGCGAGGGCTACGGCGCCGACGCCGCCTTCGGCGTCGCGCTCGACAAACTCGAACGCAACGTCCTCGAACTCAAGGGAGTCCAGGCCGACGAGGAGTACCGCGGCCAACTGCTCCGGAAACTCGGGGAGCTCTGAGCCGGGAGCAGTCGGATCCGCCCGTGGCCGTCTGAGCCGCGTTTCGGATACTCGGCACTCCCCTATTTCGACAGGACGACTCCATCCTCGATTGCGAGCGGACCGGCACGGTCGGGGCCGATCCGGCCCGGCCTGGCCCGGTTCGGCATCGACCCTGAT
The DNA here is from genome assembly GCA_018609945.1 of Haloarculaceae archaeon. Classification (GTDB taxonomy): domain Archaea; phylum Halobacteriota; class Halobacteria; order Halobacteriales; family Haloarculaceae; genus SW-9-67-25. The sequence goes on from JAHENO010000282.1 coordinate 3,690, forward strand.
ACTGGCTGCAGTAGCTATTTTCCAGGTCGACCCCACGATGTCGTGCGGTCGATCCGGTACTGAACTGCAGCAGTCATTATGAGGAGTGCGCCACCGTCTTCGAGATCTGGTTCGACAACGCCGAAACGGCGTAGACGCAAGACGTAAATCCGGCCCGGGAGTGGGTACGACCGAACGCTGCTGGAGTCACATGGCACACGTGGACCGACTCCGGGTCTATCCGGTGAAAGCGCTCGACGGGACCGACGTCGAGGAGGCACAGGTACGCGCGGGCGGCACGCTGGCCGGCGACAGGGAGTACGCCCTGTTCGACGGCGACCGCGAGGTGATCAACGGCAAACGGACCGGGCGGGTCAACGAACTCGACGCGACGTTCGACCCTGACGCGGGCCGGCTCACGGTCGAGACGCCAGCGGGCGAGCGCGGGGAGTTCGACCTCGACGCCGAGCGACAGCGGGCGGAGACGTGGTTCGGGGAGTTCTTCGACGAGGACGTGCACATCGCCCACGACACCGAAACGGGGTACGTCGACCGCCAGGGGATGGGGCCGTCGGTGATCAGCACCGCGACCCTGGAGACGGTCGCCTCGTGGTTCGACGGGCTGACAGTCGAGGGCGCGCGGCGACGCCTCCGCGCGAACGTCGAGATCGGGGGCGTGCCGGCCTTCTGGGAGGACCGCTTCGTCGGCGAGAACGCGCCCGCGTTCGTCGCTGGCGACGTCCGGATCGAGGGAGTCACGCCGTGTGGCCGGTGTGTCGTCCCGGCCCGGGACCCCGATACTGGCGACCCGCTGCCGGAGTTCCAGGAGCGCTTCGTCGAGAAACGCGAGGAAACGTTCCCGGCGTGGGCCGACCCACGGGCGTTCGACCACTACTACACGCTGATGCTCATCGCCCGCGTCCCGGAGGCCGACCGGGGCAAGAGGCTCCGTGTCGGCGACCCCGTCGAACTCGTCGACTGACGCGCAGATCGACGACACGGCCCGCGTCGAAGGCCGAAGGCTTTTGCCCCGCTTGGCCTTACCTGCTGGCATGAGAGACGACGACCGCGAGGACCCGTTCGACGAGTTCTTCGAGGAGATAGAGCGGATGATGGACGAGATGATGGGCGGCGACGCCGAGTTCCGCTTCGAGCACACGGGCGGGGCGGGGGCAGGGGACGAGACAGACGCTGGGAGATCCACCATCCACTACGATATCCACGAAACCGACGAGGCTCTACGCGTCGTCGCCGACGTGCCGGGCGTCGAGAAGTCGGACATCGATCTCAAGTGCGATGGAACGACGCTGTACATCCGGGCCGGGGGCAACGGCCGCGACTACAGCGAGCGGGTCGAGCTGCCGGCCAGCGTCGACGAACACTCCGCCGACGCCAGCTACAACAACGGCGTCCTGGAAGTCGCCTTCGACCGGGCCGACGACTCGACCAGCATCGACATCTGACTGCGACCGACAGGAGCCGGGGGAACCGCCGGAAGCGATTGCCGACAGTGCCCGCTACTGAATCCCTGCAGTCTGTCGGATCAGCCCTGCCAGGTCGTCCCAGAATCCAGGTTCGTACTTCGTCACCGTGTCGATTGTCGGCCGGGCGTTGGTCTCGTTGACGACCGCCCGCTCGCCCGAGACGAGCAGGTCCACGCCGAGGAATCGGACGCCCATCGCGTCGGCGGCACGTTCCGCGAGGCCCCGGAGGTCCGCGGCCAGGTCCACACCGGTCGCCTCGGCGCCGCGGTGGACGTTGTGTTTCCACTGTCCCGCCGCGAGCGCGTCTGCGGGGAGTCGCCGTTCGACGGCGCCGACGTACTCGCCATCGAGCACCATTGCGCGGTAATCCCGCGCGTCGGGAAGATACTCCTGGACGAGAAACGAGCGGTCGCCGGTCGCCCGGTAGTCGTGGACCAGATCGAGGTAGTCACAGACCCCCAGAAACGAATCGAGATCCGCGACCTTGGCGACGCCGATCCCGCGGGTGACGGCGTTGGGTTTGACCACCACCGGTGGCTCGAACCGCTCGAAGGCCGCCGCGAGGTCGGCCTCGTCAACCGGGTCGGAGACGACGACGGTCTCGGGAGTGGGCAGGCCGGCCCGGGCGAGGCGGGCCAGCGCCTCGCCCTTGTGGCGCGACCGGAGGATCGCCTCGCGGCCGTTGACCCACGGGACGCCGAGGAGTTCGCTCGCCACGCCGCCCTCCGCGAGCCGCGGCGGAAACACGAACCCGACATCGAACTCGCCCAGGTCCCCGTCCAGAGGAATGGTCCGCTCGGCCGTGGGGACGTACTCGGCGTCGATTCCGCGCTCTGCGAGCGGGGCCTGCATCCGCTCGTAGGTCTCGGCGTCGGTCGCCACGGCCAGGCGGAGCATACCAGGGTGGTACGACCGGCGGTGCAAAAATCCGCGGGTCCCGACTCCATGCAGAGGTCCTCTGGCGAAGAAGGAACCGAGAGTACCTCCGGTGTATCGCCGGGTCCCACTGAGACCGGGGTGGAACCGCGAACGCCACACTCGGCGGCAATTCGATGGGCGGATTCCACGCCCTGACGGACGTGGAGGGGGTCTATCCGTTGTGTAGAATCTTTGAATACTTGGAGCTCCGTGTCATGTGGAAAATATAATTCTGTTTGTAAATCAGCAAGATAATCATGCTTGCATAGGAGGGGTGGGTCGGCATACGCCAGGAACCGGGCATTCGTGTCGTATTTCTTATAATAGTATCTCATTGTTCTTTTTGCAAAGAACTATTGTTTCTGCCGTAATTTCCTCCTTTGTATACTTTACCGGGAGCCCATTGGCTGCGGGAACCTCGCCCACTCAATAGAAGCGATCAGAAGCAGCCCCGGAACCGCCGACGAGGCTGTCAGCGGTTTCGAGCCGGAAGTTTACTATGCAAATAGTGCGACCATACTACACCACAGAACAGATGAGGCGGAGTGTGTTTCGCCCCCAGCCTTCGGCGTCGAGCACATCCCCCGACGAGCCAGACCATCCAGAGGCCTACGTCCGCTCGCGATACTACGGCATTGACGTCGCGTATTAATTGAGCCGGGACCCGCTGTGTGCGCTGACGGGCTCGGTGAACTGCACTGGACAGTTGCGGGACCGACCCACCAGAACGGTCGAAACACAAAAGATACACTTACTCTATCTTGGCTCGTTATAACAAATGCACTCCGATGAATCGACAGCAGCATGCATAAAATCGGGGCACTGTCACTCGCGACGGTCGCCGTCTGTGGTACTCTGCTCCTCTCTGCCCCGATTGCCATCAGCGACATTACAGTTGCAACTAATCACACGCCAACACCGACACCGACACCGACGCCAACACCGACGCCGACGGCAACGCCAACACCGACGCCGACGCCAAAACCAATACCACCACCAATGCCGGCCCCAACACCAACACCGACGCCGACGGCAACGCCAACACCGACGCCGACGGCAACACCGACACCGACGCCAACGCCAACACCAACACCGACACCGACGCCAACACCGACACCGACACCGACGCCAACACCAACACCGACACCGACGCCAACACCAACACCGACACCGACGCCAACGGAGACACCTAACCAGGGGTCAACTGGCAATGGTGGGGGCGGAGGCGGCGGTGGCGGTGGAGGCGGTGGGATTTCACTCCCCACCAGTTCACCGACGCCGACGTCGACTCCGACACCGACTCCGACAAATCTGACGAGCCTCACCGGGCAGGACGGTACTGAAACGCCGGTCCCGTCGGCTACCGTGTCACGAAAACGCACCGACTTCGGGCTGACGGCGACAGTCCGGAACGCGGTTGCAGGTGCGTTGGTCCGCATCAGACTCAATGTGACTGCCCCGTCTGGGACCGATCCGGCTCTCAGGCTTCGGGCGCTCACCCTGTCCCTCAGCGACGATGGTCGGGCAGGCGGCGGTGTCTTCAACGTCTCGGTCGCCAGTCCCGCGAGGAAGGCGGACCGTCCGGCCGTTCCACAGAGTGACGTGGTGGGATACGTCAACATCACCTCGGATCTGACCGAGAGCGCAGTGAGCGACGCGACCATCGAGTTTGCAGTGCCGACTGAAGCGTTGCCGGAAGGCAGCGGTCCGGAAAGCGTCCGGCTCTACCGGTTCGACGCGCCCACTGGCGAGTGGGTGCCTGCCGGTGCAACCTACGACGCCGACCGCGGGACCTACCAGGCCAGCATCGGCACCCTGTCACCGCTGGCGATCGTGACGACCGGGGCCGGCTCCGTCGAGGTTCTCACCGCGGGTGGCCTCCCGGACTGGACACGCCGCGGCACCACGACGAGCGTCACGGCGGAGGTCGCGAACCCAGGCGAGGCGAACGCGAGCCGGGTGCTTACCGTGGCCGTTGACGGCGACCCGGTCGCCGAGCAACGTGTCACGCTCGGTCCCGGCGAGCGTACCAACGTCTCTCTTGAGTTCGAGGCCCGCACAGGCACCGTTACCGTCGAGGGCGTCGAGGCTGGGGAGCTTCAGAGCAGCGACGAGTATGGCGAGACGACCGCTGACACTCCCGCGGACACGGAGCAGGGCGACTTCCCCATCACCCTTGGTCTCCTGTTCCTCGCCGTGGTGGGCATCTTGGCCGGGGTGGTGAGTGTCTACAGGGTGATGACATGACCCCCCGTGGGCCGTGTCTGTCGCCAGCCAACCCGGCGTCGTTCACGTCCGCGACGTGGTAGCCGCGTTCCAGCACGCGGCGAACCCCCCACGTCGGCGAGGCCTTCAATCTCCGCTCTACTCGAGGCTGACGTGCGACAGGTACGGTCCCGGCAGACACGACTCGTTCGGTAGTGATACGCAGTGCACGCTGCTCACCGTCGCAACAACAGCGCTACCGGCACC
>JAHENO010000283.1 GCA_018609945.1 Haloarculaceae archaeon
GGGATGTCGACGGTGACGGTGTCGCCGTCCTGGAGAGCGCCGATGGGGCCGCCGGCGTAGGCCTCGGGGGCGACGTGGCCGATCATCGGCCCCCGGGTCGCGCCGGAGAAGCGCCCGTCGGTGAGCAACGCGACGTCGTCCTCGTGGCCCTGGCCGACGACGGCGGCGGTCACGCCCAGCATCTCGCGCATCCCTGGACCGCCCTGGGGGCCCTCGTTGCGGATGACGATAACGTCGCCCGACTCGATGTGACCTTCCTGGACGTAGGCCATCGCGTCCTCCTCGCTCTCGAAGACGCGGGCCGGTCCCTCGTGGTGAAATTTGTCGTCGCCGGTGACTTTCAGGACGCCACCGTCGGGCGCGAGGTTGCCCGTGAGGATCTTGATCGCCCCCTCTTCCTGTTTCGGATCCTCGACCGTGTAGAGGAAGTCCGCGTCGACCTCCGCTGCTGGCGGAAGGCGGCCCTTCGCTTCGAGGTATTCGATCTCCTCGGCGATGGTCCGTCCCGTGACCGTGAGCGCGTCGCCGTGCAGGAGGTCCGCGTCGAGCAGCCGACGGAGGACCACGGGCACGCCGCCGAGTTCGTGGAGGTCGTTCATCACGCGCTCGCCGCCGGGCTGGAGGTCCGCGATTTTGGGGGTGCGGCGGCTGATCTCGTCGAACTCCTCGATGTCGAGGTCGATCCCCGCCTCGGCGGCGAGCGCGAGCAGGTGGAGGACCGCGTTCGTCGACCCGCCGATGGCGACCTGGAGTGCGATGGCGTTCTCGAAGGAGTTCTTCGAGAGGAAATCAGAGGGGGACCGTCCCTCGCGGACGGCCTCGACGGCGAGTTCGCCGGCCTCCCGGGCGACCTCGTAGCGCTGTTCGTCCTCGGCGGGCGGCGAGGCGGCCCCCAGCGGCGAGAAGCCCAGTGCCTCGGCGATGGACGCCATCGTGTTGGCCGTGAACATCCCGCCACACGAGCCAGCGCCGGGACAGGCGTTGCGCTCCATCTCGTCGAGTTCCTCCGGGCTCATCTCGCCCTCGGATACGGCACCCACGCCCTCGAAGACGTTCTGGATAGTGATCTCGCGGCCCCCGTGTTCGCCCGGCATGATCGACCCGCCGTAGAGGAAGACGGAGGGGAGGTCCGTCCGGACGGCGGCCATCATCATCCCCGGCATGTTCTTGTCACAGCCGCCGATGGTGACGATGCCGTCCATCCGTTCGCCGAAGGTGACCAGTTCCACCGAGTCCGCGATCAACTCCCGGGAGATCAGCGACGCCTTCATCCCCTCGGTGCCCATCGAGATGGCGTCCGAGATGGTGATGGTGCCGAACTCGATCGGCATCCCGCCCGCGTCGTCGATGCCCTCGTAGGCGGAGGCCGCGACGTCGTCGAGGTGGACGTTACAGGGCGTGATGTCGGCTGCGGGGTTGGCGAGGCCGACCATCGGCGAGGCCAGGTCCTCGTCGTCGTAGCCCATCGCGCGGAACATCGCGCGGTGTGGCGCCCGCTCGGCGCCCTGCGTCACCTCGTTGCTCGGCAGGTCGGGGTCTTTCTCGTACTCGAATGGCCGCTCCCGCGGTTCCTGCTGGCTCATGGCCGTCACCTCGCCCGCGGTGGACTTAAGTCCGGCTTCTAGTCGTCGGCGCGTGCGGCCGTCCGCGCCGCGGTGTCGTCGGTGGTCGCGGTCCGGCCGTCGTCGGGCAGCACGTACGAGAGCGTCGTGGCGACGACGAGTGCGCCGAACATCAGTTTCGCGGTGGCGTGGTGGAGCGTCTGCGAGACCGGCGGGGTGATGGGCATGAACCCGAGGACGGTATTGGCCCCGAGCAGCACCTGCACCGGGAGGAACACGAGCGCGATTCCGGTCGCGAACTTGATACGGCGGTCGAACCCGCCCCGCCAGGCGGCGACGGCCATCCCGACGATGAGGAGGCCGGTCACCAGCGCGACGAGGCGGTGGAACCACTCGACGAAACTCGGCCAGGTTGCGGGGAACAGCCCGAGCCAGCCGTCACAGAAGGGCCACGCCGCCGCACACGCGAGGTCGGCTCCGATGGCGCCAGTGTACACGCCCAGCACGATCAATCCGAAGGTGAGTCCCGTCGTCGTGGCCGCGAGGTGCCGGAACGAGAGGTTCATACGCCCGGCTCGGGACTCGACGTATTTCAACTCCCCCCTTCGCCCCCACGTCGTGGGAATCCCCCGGGTCCGCGCCGTCGGTTCGGTGACACCGCATGGTGGGTTCGACGACCGACGAAGCGACCGCCGATGGGCTTTTGCGGCCGGGCGGAGAGAGAACTCCTATGGGACTCGACGAGGACGCCCTTGAGTATCACCGCGAGGCCCCGCCCGGGAAGATCGAGATCTCCACGACGAAGCCCACGAGCACACAGCGCGACCTGAGTCTCGCGTACTCGCCGGGGGTGGCCGCGCCCTGCCGCCGGATCGACGCCGACCCGACCGACGCCTACGAGTACACCGCGAAGGGCAACATGGTCGCGGTCGTCTCCAACGGGTCGGCCGTACTCGGCCTGGGTGACATCGGCCCCGAGGCCTCCAAACCGGTCATGGAGGGCAAGGGCGTGCTGTTCAAGCGGTTCGCCGACATCGACGTCTTCGACATCGAACTCGACCACGACGACCCGGGGGCGATGATCGAGACGATCAGCGCGATGGAGCCGACGTTCGGGGGCGTCAACCTGGAGGACATCGCCGCACCGGACTGTTTCGAGATCGAGGAGCGCCTCCGCGAGCGCATGGACATCCCGGTCTTCCACGACGACCAGCACGGCACCGCCATCATCTCCGGGGCGGCACTCCTGAACGCCGTCGACATCGCCGACAAGGACCTGGCAGACCTGGAGATCGTCTTCTCCGGGGCCGGCGCCAGCGCCATCGCCACCGCGCGCTTCTACGTCTCGCTGGGGGCCCGGAAAGAGAACATCACGATGTGTGACTCCGGGGGGATCATCACCGACGCGCGGGCCCGGCAGGGCGAGGTCAACGAATTCAAGCGGGAGTTCGCCCGCGACGTCCCCGAGGGTGACCTGGCGGACGCCCTGGAGGGCGCGGACGCGTTCGTGGGACTGTCGGTCGGCGGCATCGTCGACGAGACGATGATCCGGTCGATGGCCGCCAACCCCATCGTCTTCGCGATGGCAAACCCCGACCCAGAGATCGGCTACCCCGACGCCAAGGCGGCGCGCGACGACACGGTCATCGTCGCCACCGGTCGCTCGGATTTCCCCAACCAGGTGAACAACGTCCTCGGGTTCCCGTTCATCTTCCGGGGGGCGCTGGACGTCCGGGCGACCGAGATCAACGAGGAGATGAAAGTCGCGGCCGCGGAGGCGCTCGCGGAGCTGGCCCGCGAGGACGTCCCCGACGCCGTGGTCAAGGCCTACGGCGACGAACCCCTGCAGTTCGGCCCCGAGTACATCATCCCGAAACCCCTCGACCCGCGGGTGCTGTTCGAGGTGGCGCCGGCAGTGGCCCGCGCGGCCATGGAGAGCGGGTGTGCCCGCCGGGAACTGGACCTGACGGCGTACGTCGAGCGCCTAGAGGCCCGCCTCGGGAAGGCCCGCGAGATGATGCGGGTCGTGTTGAACAAGGCAAAGAGCGACCCCAAGCGGGTCGTCCTCGCCGAGGGCGGCGACGAGAAGATGATCCGGGCGGCCTACCAGCTCGTCGATCAGGGCATCGCCGAGCCGGTCCTCCTGGGCGACCGCGAACACGTCTGGGCCGAGATGGACCGCCTCGGATTGAGCTTCGAGCCCGAAATCGTCGACCCCGACGAGGCGAACCTCGACTCGTATGCCGACCGCCTCCACGAACTCCGCAGGCGTAGCGGCGTCACCCACCGGGAAGCCCAGGAACTCATCCAGAACGGCAACTACCTCGGCAGCGTGATGGTCGAGATGGGCGACGCCGACGCGATGCTGACCGGGCTGATGCACCACTATCCGGACGCTCTCCGGCCGCCCCTGCAGGTCATCGGGACCGCCCCCGAAACCGACTACGCCGCCGGTGTCTACATGCTCACGTTCAAGAACCGCGTGGTCTTCTGTGCCGACGCGACGGTCAATCAGGACCCCACCGACGACGTCCTGGCCGAGGTGACCCGCCACGCCGCCACCGTGGCCCGCAAATTCGACGTCGAACCCCAGGCGGCGCTTTTGTCGTACTCGAACTTCGGGAGCGTCGACACCGAGGGCACCCGGAAGGTCCGCCGGGCCGCCCGCCGGCTGCGGTCGGACCCGACGGTCGATTTCCCCGTCGACGGCGAGATGCAGGCCGACACCGCTCTCGTCGAGGACATCCTCACGGAGACCTACGGGTTCTCCGAGCTGGACGAACCGGCGAACGTCCTCGTGTTCCCGAACCTGGAGGCGGGCAACATCGGGTACAAGCTCCTCCAGCGGCTCGGCGGTGCCGACGCGATGGGGCCGATGCTCGCGGGCATGAACAAACCGGTCCACGTCCTCCAGCGCGGCGACGAGGTCAAGGACATCGTCAACCTCGCCGGCGTCGCCGTCGTGGACGCCCAGGAACAGTAGCGACGCCGAACGGGGGTCCGGGGTCGGGAGCGTCGACAGAGACGGATTGCCGTCGTTCTGTATCGGATCGACCGCCGGACAGCGGGCGGTCGGGCGGGAAAATGGCTACAGCAATCCGTCTTACTCGACCTCGATCTCGCGGCCGCCCGTCGCGGGCCCCTCGATGGGGAGTGTCACCTCGAGGACCCCGTTCTGGTAAGAGGCCGCGATATCCTCCTCGATGACTTCCTTGGGGAAGCGGAACCGTCGGTGGTACGTCCGTCGCTCGTTGCGCGCTTCCTCCTCGTGCTCGGCAGCGACGTTGAGGACACCGTCGTCCCAGGTTACCGCGATCTCGTCGCGCTCGAAGCCCGGCAACTCGATCGAGAGGACGAACTCGCCGTCCTCCTCGTACAGTTCGTAGTCGTCACTGCTGCGTCCGAACACGCGCGATGGGAAGTCCATCGACTGGACCCAGGAACTCGTGGGTGACGTCGGCAGTGGCATCCTGGATCACCCATTCGATAGTAGATATGCGATTCTATATAAATATTTCGGCTACAGATTATTCGAGTTGCTGGTGACAACACCACTTTCGGACCCAGGCCGGGCTGTTTTACGGTAGAACGTGGACCATCCAGATGACGGTTCTACACGCTACTTTTATTGGGCGCTCAGGCAATGCGGAGGGTTCGACCGATTATTCCCGGTACGCGGACCCACCGGGATCCGCATCGACCGGCGGGTTGAGGTAGATGACGTCGACCAGGAGCAGCGTACTCGTCACGGCGCCGAGAGTGATGGCCAGGTACAGCGACACGCCCGCCAGCGCGTGCATAGTTAGCGCGAGGGCGAACACCATCGGGATCGCTGCCAGCACGGCGTCGTACCGGGACAGCGACAACAACCGGTCGAGGGTGCGCTGGGAAACAGTTCGTCCTGTGCTGTGCCCGGTGTTGCGACTGGTGGCCATCGTTGTCTCACCTCCTATCAGATTGTATTGGTCTATCCCACTAAAAACTTACTCTGGTACAGTTTTCCGAACGTTACACAACACTTTGAGAGACATCTTTGATGCATACTCATAACTTACGAGTTGGTTTTCCCTCAATAAACGCACGACAAGAGTACGATTGATTCAGTCGAACTGCTGCCAGTACGGGCCACAATAATACACGATTTGATGTTTTTCCCGGCGGTCGGGCGCAGGGAGGCGTCCCCGCGGTATATCGCGGCGAGCAGGCGAGTAGTGACCCTCGGCGTGGACGGCTGTTGGATCCGACGGAAGGGCTGTGCGCGGCGACGTGCTGTCGACCGTTCCCGGACCGGCGCACGATCACACGCGCGTCGACCCATCGTGACTGCTGTGTGTCTGGACGCAGGAACGATTCGGCCGGTCACGAACGACAGCAGTCCGCGTCAGTCGCTGGCGCCGCGGTCCGCCCGGGAGGGCGGGGGGATGCGTTGCTCCCCGCCTGGTGTCTCGGGCAGGACACACCGGTCGGGTTCGTCGTTGACGTGGCCGAACTCTTCGGGCGCGTTCGCGAGCGGGTGGGCGGGATTCTCGTCGCTGTGGATGCGGGCCGCCCGGACGGTCCCGAATCCCCGGAGGCGTGCCCGGATTCCGCGCCAGTGGAGGCCGGTCGAGCGGGGGACCGACACGGTATGCGGTGGCGTCCCGCCGGTCCCCCTCGCGAGGACCGCGGCGTTGACGTTGGCCGCGAGCTGGTCGTGGTCGACGAGCAGGCCGACGGAGGCGTCCGCCGGTGTCCTGGCCGCGAGTACGTCCAGCCCCAGGTGGAGCGCGCGGTACTCGGCGACGTTGTTGTCCGGTGCCTCGTCCGGCACCGAGAGGCGGGCGACGCGCTCGCCGTCGCGCGTCTCGATGACGGCCCCGAGCCCACCCCCGGCACGCCTGAAGGACCCGTCGGTGGCGAGGTAGAAATCGCGGTGGTGGGTGCGGGGCGGGTGGGCGATGTGCGGCGTGGGCGACTCGTCGAACAGGTCTCGCAACGACGGCCGGCCGTACGCGGCCATACCCCAGCTAACGGAGGGACCTCTTAAACGTTTTCGGGGGCCGTGCCCTCGGCGTGGGCAGAGTGTCCCACCAGGAGGGCCACGGCGTTGCACACCAGCAGGACCACGAACGCGACCGTCTGGGTCTGGTTTTCCAGGCCCGTGATAAGCAACGGGACGTGGAGGAAGGGCAACACGATGGCTGCCCAGAACGCGAGCTGGTGGACTGGTCGGAGGAGCACTTCGACGATCGAGGCGCCGTCACCGTCAGCGGGGAAGGACGGCAGGTCGGTACTGGAGGGCGTCGACATGATTTTCACCTCACTCCCATCAACAACCCCTACCCCCATATAAGTGCGAGAGCCTTCGAGCAGTTTCGGTCGATTTTAGCGATCCCGCGACTGTGCCGAACCTTTTACGACGATGCTAGAGAGTTCCTTCGACGTTTTAGTATCGCCTGAGTGGGCAGTAGAACTTTTATCGACCGTTCTGCAGAACTCTCAGCTGACCAGGGTGATCCGCGGGGATATTATCCGAGCAGGTGAACGTCGACCTCGGTCGGGCCGGCGGGTGTCTCGATGGTCGCCCGATCCCCGACAGACTCCCGGAGTTTCCCACGCCAGGCCGCGACCCTGTCGGCGTGGTACTCGCGGTGGCGGTCCACGGTGTAGGTCTCGTCGGGGTCGGCACGGAGTTCGTCCTCGGTGTCGGCCGGCCGGGGGTAGGCCGGTGTGTCGGGGCCGAGCAACCGCTCGGGGTCGACGTGGATCGGTCGCGGCGACGCTGCCGTCTTCCCGTGAACGACGTGGAGTCGCGCGCGCATCCGCCCGCTGAACGGCGGCGTGACCCGCAACACCGCCTCGCGGTCCGTGGTGCAGTTGGTCTCGACGGCCGCCACGAGGTCCTCCGCGGTGACTGCGAGCGACCGGATCGCTTTCGGGTCGGACACGTCGACCGAGTACGCGCTCGTCCGGCAAGTCCGTTCGGGTCCTCGCGGCCGTCGCTCGGGGACGAACTGGCCGGACGGGCTGACGCCGCCGTCACCGAGGAAGTGCCCCGCGGTCGACCGGTTAGCCGCCCAGGAACCGCTGTCGCACCTCCTCGTCTTCGAGCAGTTCCTCGCCGGGGCCGCTGTAGGCGTTCTCGCCGTTGACGAGGACGTACCCGCGGTCACAGCGCCGCAGCGCTTCCTTGGCGTTTTGCTCGACGACCAGCACCGCGGTCCCGTCGTCGTTGATGCGGTCGACGCGGTCGAACATCTCCTCGACCAGGTCAGGCGCCAGCCCGGCCGACGGCTCGTCCAGCATCAGCAGGTCGGGGTCGAGCATCAGCGCCGCTCCCATCGCGAGCATCTGTCGCTGGCCGCCGCTCATCGACCCCGCGCGCTGGCGCTGGCGCTCCTCGAGGATTGGGAACCGCTCGAAGACCGCTTGCAAACGCTCTTCGGGCAGGTCGTCGCGGATGTACGCCCCCATCCGCAGGTTCTCCCGGACAGTCAGGCTCGGGAAGATGTTGTCGGTCTGGGAGACGTAACTGATCCCGCGGTCGATGAGTTCCTTCGTGTCCACGTCGCTGATGACCTCGCCGTCGAAGCGGACGGTCCCGCCCATGAGTGTCGTCAATCCGAAGACAGTCTTCATCGCCGTCGACTTGCCCGCGCCGTTGGGCCCGACGATGGCGACGTACTCCCCGTCCCCGACCGCCAGGTCGAGATCCGAGAGGATCTGCAACTCGCCGTAGCCGGCGTCGACGCCGTCCAGTTCCAGCAGTGTCACTCCGCCTCACCTCCCAGGTAGGCCTCGATGACCCGCTCGTCGGATCTGACCGCCTCGGGCGACCCCGCGGTCAGGGTCTGGCCCTGGTGCATCACGATTACCCGTTCGCAGTGTTCCATGATGACGTCGATGTCGTGCTCGACGATGAGGAACGCGTAGCCCCGCTCGGTGAGGTCGTGCAGCCGGTCGAGGATGCGCCCCTCCAGGGTCGGGTTGACCCCCGCGATGGGCTCGTCCAGGAGCAGCAGGTCCGGGTCGGTCAGCAACGCCCGCGCCAGTTCCAGCAGTTTCCGCTGGCCACCCGAGAGGTTGCCCGCGGGTTCGTCGATGACACTCCCGAGTTCGAAGAACTCCGCGAGTTCGGCGACCTGCTCGCGGGCGCGGCGCTCGTCGTCGCCGAACCGCTCGCCACGCCGCAGGGCGCCGGTCAGGCGCTCGCCGTACTGGTCGGGCGGACCCAAAAGCAGGTTCTCGCGGACGGTCATCCCCGACAGCTCCCGGGGGATTTGGAATGTCCGGACCAAGCCACGCTCGGCGACGCGGGCCGGCCGGTCGTCCGTGATGTCCCCCCCGTCGAATCTGACCGTTCCGCCGTCAGGCGGTATCGCGCCGGTCACGCAGTTGAACAGCGTGGTCTTCCCGGCGCCGTTCGGACCGATGAGGCCGGTGATGCCGGGGCCGACCGACAGCGAAACTCCCTCCAGTGCCCGGATGCCGCCGAAGGATTTCCGGAGGTCCTCGACGACGAGCAGATCCTCGTCGGTGTCCGATTCGCGCTCTCGCTCGCGCTCGTTGTCGTTCTCGCTCGCGCTCTCGTTCTCACTCATCGGCTCCACCTCCGGGGACCGGCACGTCGTAGTCCTGTTCGCCGAGCAGTCCCTCCGGCCGGTAGTAGAGGATGACCATCAGCAACACGCCCACGAGCATGAGCCGCGCGGCCGCGAGCTGGACGGCGAACTCGCTGGGGAAGTAGTCGTCCAGGAAGCGAGTCCCGCTGTTGATGACCCAGAAGACGGCCGTCCCGAGGACGACCCCGCGGTTGTTGGCGGTCCCGCCGACGATGACCGCCGTGAACGCGAAGAAGGTGATCGGCGCCTCGAACTGCGTCGGGTCGATGAACCCGACGTGGACTGCCCACAGCGCCCCGGCTGCGCCGGCCAGCGCCGACCCGAGCATCAGGCTCTGTATCTTGTACCGGTAGGTCGACCGCCCCAGCGCCTGGGGGACGTCCTCGTCCTCGCGGATCGCCCGCAGCACGCGCCCGTA
>JAHENO010000284.1 GCA_018609945.1 Haloarculaceae archaeon
GGACTACCGGACAGCGATCCGCATGCAGGCCCTGGAGACACCCAGCGACAGCCTCTCGCAGTTCCTGACCGACATGCTCTCGATCATCGACTCCGGGGGCGACATGACCGGCTTCCTCGAAGACCAGAAGGACAAGCACATGCGGACCGCGAAGCAGGAACAGGAGAAACTGCTCGACACCCTCGAACTGTTCGGCGAGATGTACATGACGCTGTCGCTGTTTCCACTCCTGCTCATCATCATCCTGGTCATCATGAGCATGATGGGCCAGATCCAGACAGTCATGCTGCTCGGCACCGTCTACGGGCTGATCCCGATGATCGGCGTCGGCTTTCTGGTGCTGGTCTCGACGGTCACCCAGGACACCGTCGGCGACGGCTACATCGACGCGGACGCAGGGGGCGTCGACCTCGCCGCCGAGCAGGGGATCGGCGTGTTCAACCCCGGGCTCGTCACCCGGTACACGGGCGAGTACGGCGTCTTCGACAGGATCAAGCGCCGCGAACAGGCCCACGAACTGTCGTCGATACTGCGGGCCCCACACCTCTTTTTCCGGGAGTACCCGCGGCTCGTCCTCGTGGTGACGGTCCCGGTGTCGCTCGTCGTGCTGGCCGGCGCGCTCCTGACGGACAACGCCCCGCTGTCCGTCGACGCGATGCTCGCCAATCCCATCTACGGAACGTTCGTCTGGGTGTACGTTCCCCTGTACATCAACCTGATTCCGCTGGCGATCTTCTACGAGTGGAACGTCCGCTCGCGGCGGTCGGTACTGGGCAACCTCTCGGACACCCTCCGGAAACTCGCGAGCGCCAACGACACCGGGATGACGCTGCTCGAATCGTTCAAGATCGTCGCCGACACGTCGACGGACAAACTCGCCGAGGAGTTCGAGACGCTGCACGCGAAGGTCAAATACGGGACCGACCTCAAGAGCTCGCTCCGGGAGTTCAACAACAAGTACCACATCCCGCGGCTGGCCCGGATAGTCAAACTCATCAGCGAGGCTCAGGAAGCCTCCGGCCAGATCCAGGACGTCCTCTCGACGGCCGCCCAGGCCTCCGAGAACCAGGACGACATCGACCGCGAGCGGATCGCCCGCACCCGCATGCAGGTGGTCATCATCCTGATGACCTACCTGACGCTGCTCGGCGTGATGGCGCTGCTGAAACTGCAGTTCCTCGACGTGATGGCCGGTCTCGCCGAACAGGCGTCGGGCGGGGGCGGCTCCTCCCAGGGACCCTCCGGGGACTTCGGCGCCAACGTCGACACGAACTTGCTGTCGATGCTGTTCTTCCACGCCGTCGTGTTGCAGGCGTTGGTCTCCTCGTTCATCGCGGGGTACATCCGCTCCGTCGAACTCACCTCCGGGGCGAAATACGCCGTCATCCTCTCGACTATCGCGCTGGTGGTGTGGGTCGCGGCCACGCAGGCGGCCGAGGGCGGCGACGAAACCGCGCTCCTCCTGCTGCTCGCGGTCCCCGGACTGGGCGCACGGCGAACCGTCGCCAGGATCCGGGACCGGGTTACTGGTCGGCCAGTTCGAACTCGATCCGGTCGACCTGCGCGCCCTTCGAGGTGCAGTCGACGACCTCGACGCGACCGATCTCGCCGAGGCTGTCGACGTGTGTGCCACCGCAGGGACACAGATCGAAGTCCTCGATCTCGACGACCCGCAGCGGATCGACGTGGTCGGGGATGAGATCCAGCAGCGCCCGCCCCTCGTCGACGCGCTCCTCGACGACGTCGCGGGGTCGGTTGGTCTTCGTCACCGCGAGGTCGCATGCGACGGCCTCGTTTGCCCGCGCTTCGATGGTCGCGAGGTCGTCCTCGTCGAAGTCCGCGGGCTCGAAGTCGATCCGCGAGCGGTCCGCGTGGATCTGATTGCCGGCCGTCGTCGCGCCGAACTCGTCTAAGACGACCCGCGAGACGACGTGCTGGGCGGTGTGCATCCGCCGGAGCGTCTCGCGGCGCTGGGCGTCGATCCGTCCCTCGACAGCCGTGCCCGCGGCGGGCGGTTCGCCCTCCCAGGCGTCGACGTAGTGTCTGACGTCGCCGTGGTCTTTCCGGACGTCCCGGACCTCCGCGTGGCCGCCGTCCCACTCGATGGTGCCGTGGTCGGGAGGCTGCCCGCCGCCCCGGGGGTAGAAGTGGGTCCCGTCGAGGACGATGCACTCGGGTGTCGCCTGCGTCACGGACGCACTGAAGGACGTGACGTCGTCCGCGTCGGGGAGATACAGGAGTTCGGTCATCCATCCGGGAGGAGGGCAGTCCCACAGATAGCGGTTTGGGTGCGCGAGTGCGTCGGAGCCGAATGCTCGGTCATCCGTCGTCGTTCCAGCCGAAATAGTAATCCCTGTGGATATCAATATACTCATATATGTCCATGGACGCACTGCCCCCTCGTTTACAGTCGCGGGAGATGGACCGTATTCTCGGCACGCTGAGTGACAGTCATCGACGGATCCTGTTGCTGTTACTGAAACGGGGCGGTGTCCTGACCGAGTCAGACGTGATGGTTCGGGGATCGCGGGACAAGGAGACCGTCAAACACGAACTCATCCATACGCACCTTCCGATGCTGGAGGAGGCGGGATACATCGAGTGGGACCCCGAAACGGGGACCATCTCCGAGGGCCCACGGTTCGACGAAATCGCACCGCTCCTCGAACTGATGGAAAACCACTCGGACGAACTCCCGGCCGACTGGCCCTGAGGGGGTGTCGCGGCCGGCGTCAGGTCCGCTCTGACTCCCGTTCGTCGAGCACGTCCCCCGCGAGATTCGACTGCTGTCGGTCCCGGAGCTGTGCTTCCAGTTCCGAGCGCTCCCACCGGCGGACAGCGTCGCCGCGGATCTCGGCCTCGATCTTCTCGCTCAGGAGGTTGAGCGCGACGCTGTTGGCGCCCTCGGGGATGATGAGGTCGGCACGCTTGCGCGTCGGGGCGACGAACTGCTCGTGCATCGCCTTGACCGTCGAGAGGTACTGGTCGATGACACCCTCGAGGTCCCGGCCGCGTTCGATGACGTCCCGGCGGATGCGCCGCAGGATGCGCACGTCGGCGTCCGTCTGGACGTACAGCCGCAGGTCCTGCATGTCGACGACGCTGTCGTCGTACAGCGCGAAGATACCCTCGACGACGATGACGTCGGCCGGCTCCACGCGGACCGTCTCGTCGGTCCGGTTGTGGACGGTGAAGTCGTACTGGGGCATCTCGATGGCTCCGCCCGCGAGCAACTGTTCGAGGTGTTCCCGGACCAGGTCCCACTCGAAGGCCGAGGGGTGGTCGTAGTTGACCGCCTCGCGTTCGGCCATGTCGAGGTGGCTCAGGTCCCGGTAGTAACTGTCCAGCGGCACGCGCGCGACGGCGTCGCCGACCGCCTCCGTCACCTCTTCGGCGATGGCCGTCTTGCCTGCCCCCGTCCCACCGGCGATGCCGATGACGAACGACGGGATTGTCATACTCGTTTCCCGGTGCCGACCGGTTTGAAACCATCGCTCGCCCGTTTGAGGCCGCTCTCTCGTCGCTCGTTCGTCGGTGACCTCCCCAAGAGTTGCCCGCGGCGTTGAAGTGGGACCTACCCCTTCTGAGGGTATGCGCCTCCACTGGCACCGCCGGGACCTCCGCCTGGCGGACAACCGCGGGCTGGCGGCTGCCGACGGGCCGTCGGTCCCCGTGTTCGTCCTCGACGACGACGTTCTCGCACACGCCTCGCCACCCCGCG
Source organism: Haloarculaceae archaeon (assembly GCA_018609945.1). Taxonomy (GTDB): domain Archaea; phylum Halobacteriota; class Halobacteria; order Halobacteriales; family Haloarculaceae; genus SW-9-67-25. The sequence goes on from JAHENO010000284.1 coordinate 3,722, forward strand.
TCGCGTTCCTGCTCGACGCGCTGGCGTCGCTGCGCGGCGCCTACCGCGAGCGCGGGAGCGACCTCGTGGTCGCCCGGGGCGACCCGCGCGAACTGCTGCCCGCTCTCGCCGAAACGTGCGGCGCGGACCTGGTGACTTGGTCGGCCGACTACTCGGGGCTGGCCCGCGAACGCGACGCCGCCGTCCGGCGGGCGCTCGACGACGCTGGCGTCGACCGCCGTGCCGTCCACGACGCCGTCCACCACGAACCCGGTGCCATCACCACGAACGACGGCGACCCCTACAAGGTGTTCACATACTTCTCCCGGAAGTGGCACGACCGCGAGAAGGCCCCGCCGGCCGACCCCCCCGCGAGCGACGACCTCGCCGACCCCGCGGACCTGCCCGCCGACGCCCCCGCGACTGGCGCGCCGCCGGCGGAGTGCGACCCGCTCCCGACGCTCGCGGACCTGGGGTTCGACGAGCCCGAGGCGACCGTTCCGCCCGCGAGCACCGTGGCGGCGCGGGAGCTACTCTCGAAGTTTTGTGCCGACGACATCTACCGCTACGACGACCGGCGGGACTACCCCGCCGACGACTGCACCTCGCGGCTCTCCCCCCACCTGAAGTACGGAACCATCGGCATCCGGGAGGTCTACGAGGCCACGGAGGACGCGAAGGCGGGGGCGGCGACCGACGACGAGCGGGAGTCGGTCTTCGAGTTCCAAGACCAGCTCGCCTGGCGCGAATTCTACACGCAGGTGCTCTGGGACCGTCCGGACGCGGTGACGGCGAACTTCAAGTCCTACGAGAACCCCATCGCCTGGCGCGAGGACCCCGAGGGATTGCAGGCCTGGAAGGACGGCCGGACGGGCTATCCCATCGTCGACGCCGGGATGCGCCAGCTCCGCGCGGAGGCGTACATGCACAACCGCGTGCGGATGATCGTCGCCTCGTTTCTGACGAAGGACCTCCTGATCGACTGGCGGGAGGGATACGACTGGTTCCGCCGAAAGCTGGTCGACCACGACACGGCAAACGACAACGGCGGCTGGCAGTGGGCCGCCTCGACGGGGACGGACGCCCAGCCGTACTTCCGGGTGTTCAACCCGATGACCCAGGGCGAGCGCTACGACCCCGACGCCGAATACATCAAGCGATACGTCCCCGAACTCGAGGGCGTGCCCGCCGACACCATCCACTCGTGGGACGACCTCGACCCCGGCGCCCGGGAGATGCACGCGCCCGACTATCCCGCGCCCATCGTCGACCACGGCGAGCGCCGCGAGCAGGCCATCGCCATGTTCGAGGCCGCACGCGGCGACGGGTGACGGGCGGTTCGGACGCCGTCCGGAATCCGGCCGGAGGGCACGCGCACGTCCGGTTCCTCAAGCTTTAATTGGTCGCCGGTCGACACTACAGGTGGAGGGATTTCGTATGCCTGAGCACTCAGACCCGGAACTACCGCCACTGCCCTACGACTACGACGCGCTGGAGCCACACATCTCCGAGCAGGTCCTCACGTGGCACCACGACACCCATCACCAGGGCTACGTGAACGGCCTCGCCTCGGCCGAGGAGACGCTCGCGGAGAACCGTGCGAGCGGTGACTACGACGGGTCCGCCGGCGCACTCGGCAACGTCACCCACAACGGCTGTGGCCACTATCTCCACACGCTGTTCTGGGAGAACATGCACCCCGAGGGCGGCGGCGAGCCCGACGGCGCCCTGCGCGAGGCCATCGAGGAGTACTTCGGCTCCTACGAGGGCTGGAAGGGCGAGTTCGAGGTCGCGGCCGGCGCGGCCAGTGGCTGGGCGCTGCTGGTCTACGACCCCGTCGCCAAGCAACTCCGCAACGTCGCGGTCGACAAGCACGACGACGGCGCGCTCTGGGGCTCCCACCCCGTCCTGGCGCTGGACGTGTGGGAACACTCCTACTACTACGACTACGGCCCCGACCGCGGGAGCTTCATCGACGCCTTCTTCGAGGTCGTCAACTGGGAGAAGGCCGCCGAAGAGTACGCGAAGTGCCGCGACCGCTGGGAGTAGCCGGCGTAGACCGGTCGCCATAAATTTCGACTTTCTTTCACGAACGCACCTCCAGCAGCGGCTCCCGGCACGGCGCTGGATTCGCGCTCCAGCCAGAAAATATCAGTCTGCTGTTAATACGTTTTATACCGTTGCCGACCGGAGAGCGAGTATGGGAGTCGACGACGCAGACCCGATCGCACGGCCCGCCGACCCGCCAGGGGACCCGTCGGCGTTCGCGCGCGAACCGGGTGCGACTGTCGACGAGTACGTCGACCTGGCGGCCGACCTCCGGGACGCGGTGTCGGGCGACGTCCGCTTCGACGAGTACGCACAGATCCTGTACGCGACCGACGGTTCCATCTATCAGGCCCGGCCAGCCGGCGTCGTCTACCCCGAGGACGTCGACGACGTGCGCGCGGCCGTCGAGACGGCGACCGACCACGAGGTGCCGATCCTCCCGCGGGGTGCGGGGTCCTCGCTGGCCGGCCAGACCGTCGGCCCCGGGTGTGTCGTCCTCGACATGACCCGACACATGGACGGCCTGCTGGACGTCGATCCCGACGCGCAACGGGCGACCGTCCAGCCCGGGATCGTCCAGGACGACCTCGACGACCACCTCGCGGAGTACGGCCTGAAGTTCGCGCCCGACCCCGCCTCCTCGAACCGGGCGACCGTGGGAGGCGGCATCGGCAACAACTCCACGGGCGCCCACTCGGTCCGGTACGGCATCACCGACGCCTACACCGAGGAGGTGAAGGCGATCCTCCCGGACGGCTCGCTGTTGCACGCCCGGCCCGTCGTCCTCGACAGCGACGAATACGAGGAGATCGTCGAAAAGGACGACCGCGAGGCCCACATCTACGAGACCGTCCGCGGCCTCATCGAGGACCACGAGGACGAAATCGAGGCGCGCTATCCCGACCTCAAGCGGCGGGTCAGCGGCTACAACCTGGACCGGGTCATCTACGAGAACGACGAGGACGAGGAGGTCATCAACCTCGCGAAACTGTTCGTCGGGAGCGAGGGGACGCTGGGCGTCATCGTCGAGGCGACCGTCGGCCTCGTCACGGTGCCCGAGGAGACCGCGCTCGTGCTGTACTGCTTCGAGGACCTCGTCGAGGCGATGGAAGCGGTTCCCGAAGCGCTGGAGTTCGACGTCTCCGCGGTGGAGTTGATGGACGACGAGGTGTTCAGGCTCGCCGCCGAGTCCGACGGCTACAGCGAGTACGTCGAGCCCATCCCCGAGGGAACGAAGGCGGCGCTCATGCTGGAGTACGACTCGGAACTCCACGACGACTTCGAGGCCGCCATCGCCGCAACGAACGACCACTTCGTCGCGAACGGCGACGCCTTCCAGGCCATCGAGGCCTACTCCGAGAAGGACCAGAAGGACATCTGGGAACTCCGGAAGGCTGCCATCCCCCTGCTGATGAGTCTGGAGGGCGACCCCAAGCCCTACCCGTTCATCGAGGACGCCACCGTCCCGCCCGCGGAACTGGCCGAGTACGTCATGAAGTTCGAGGACGTGCTGGACGAGCACGGCACGTCGGCGGCGTATTTCGCCCACGCCGGCTCCGGAACCCTGCACATCCGGCCGATCCTCAACCTCAAGGAGGAGGATGGCATCGAGAAGATGCACTCGATTACGGACGACGTGACGGACCTGGTGCTGGAACACCACGGCGCCTTCTCGGGCGAGCACGGCGACGGGATGGCCCGCACGGAGTTCAACCCCAAGATGTACGGCGAGGACCTCTGGACGGCGTTCAAGGAGGTCAAGACCGCCTTCGACCCCGAGTGGCTGATGCACCCGGGCAACGTCGTCTACCGCGACGGACCCGAGGACCCGGGCCCGGACAACGACCGCGGCGTCGGGGCTGACAACCGCGACCACCTGCGGTACGGCGCCGACTACCAGTCCCTGGAGCCCCAGACGGCCCTGGATTTCGCCGACGAGGGCGGGTTCTCGCACCTGGTCGAACTCTGTAACGGCTGTGGGACCTGCCGCCAGCAGGGCCAGAATACGATGTGTCCCACCTACCGCGCCTCGAAGGAGGAGATCCAGACCACCCGGGGCCGGGCAAACATGCTCCGCGCGGCCATCAGCGGCGAACTCCCCGAGGAGGAACTCTACTCCGAGCGCTTCCAGAAGGAGGTGCTTGACCTCTGTGTCGGCTGCAAGGGCTGCAAGTCAGACTGCCCGACCGGCGTCGATATGGCGAAGCTCAAGGCGGAGGTCAAACACCAGTACCACCAGGAGGAGGGCACGACGCTCAGGGACCGCGTGTTCGCGAACGTCGACCGCGTCAGCGCCGTCGGGAGCGCCCTCGCGCCGCTGTCGAACTGGGCCAAGGATCTCCCCGGGGCGGACCTGATCAACGAGAAGGTGCTGGGCATCGCCCCCGAACGGAAACTCCCGACGTTCCGCCGCGAGACGCTGGTCGACTGGTTCGACTCGCGCGGCCCGGAGGTACCCGAGTCCGGGGCCGACCGGAAGGTCCTGCTGTTCCCGGACACCTACACCAACTACAGCTACCCCGAACCCGGGAAGGCAGCCGTCGAAATCCTGGAGGCGGCGGGCGTCCACGTCCGCGTCCTCGACGACGAGGTGGCACCGAGCGGTCGGGCGGCCTTCTCCATCGGGCTGCTCGACCTGGCCGAAAAGCGGGCCAGAGAGAACGTCGAGACGCTCGCGCCCTACGTCGAGGAGGAGTGGTCGGTGCTGTTCGTCGAGCCCTCGGACGCGGTCATGTTCCAGGACGAGTACGGCGACCTGCTCGACGGCGAGGACGTCGAGCGGGTCGCGGCGAGCGCCTACGGGGTCTGTGAGTACCTCTCGACCCACCGCGTCTACGAGGACATCGACTTCGAGGATCCGGGGGAGTCGCTCACGTATCACGGCCACTGCAACCAGAAGGCCCTCAACCGCCACCACCACACCACGATCGCCCTCCAAGAGGCCGGCTACGAGGTGGACACGCTCGATTCGGGGTGCTGTGGGATGGCCGGCTCCTTCGGCTACGAGGCCGAACACTACGAACTCTCGAAGGCAATCGGGCAGATCCTCTACGACCAGGTCGAGGACAGCCCCGGCGAGACCGTCGTGGCTCCCGGTGCCTCCTGCCGGACGCAACTGAGCGACCGCGAGGGCGGCAAGCGCCCGCCCCATCCGACCGAGAAACTCCGCGAGGCGCTGGCGTGATAATGACTGCTGTAGTTCATTGCCGGATCGACCGTACGACGTCGTGCGGTCGACCTGGAAAATAGCTACAGCAGTCATTGTGAGCGTTCAATCGAGCGGCTGGACGAACTCGACGACGTGGCCGTCGGGGTCCTCGACGAACGCGGTGCGGGCGTCGGCCTCCGGCTGATCCTGCGGTTCCTGGACGACGCCGTGGTGGTCGACTTCCTCGAAGGCCTCGTCGACGTCGTCGACGACCACCGCGAAGTGGTCCCAGGCGGTGCCGGCCTCGAAGTCGTCTTCCCCTTCAGTGTCCGACAGTTGCACCTCGAAGCCGTTCGAGTCGGCGACGTAGACGTTGCGCGTCTCGCCGGCGGTGAACTCCCAGGACCGCTCGAAGCCCAGGTTCTCCTCGTACCACTCCGCGAGGCGGTCGGCGTCCGAGACGTTCATGCAGACGTGGATGGCGTCCATATCCGGTCGCTCGCGCGGTTCCCACGTAAAAGCACGCATCCGTTGCCGGCGCGTGCGCCGCGACCGAATCCCGGACCGTTTATTCCCGGGCCCTCCTACCGGTGGCCATGCCAGTCCCCCGAAGCAAGTTCGAGGACCTCCGGCCGCTGTCGTTTCGCGACCCGTCGGAGGTCCTCGACCCGGACGAACTGTACACCGTCTACGAGATCGCACGCCTGCTCCAGGGGCTCGAGCCCGGCGCGGAACTCGACGTCGAGACCGAGGACGTCCTGCTCGACTGGGCGATTCCCTGGATGATGCTGAACGCCGAGTCGTTCGTCTTTGCCGAACCGCGGAGCGAGAGGGAACCGGGCCACTACGGCCTCAAGCGATGAGGGTGCTCGTGGCGGGTGCGGACCCGGTCGACGCCGGGAAGACCGTCTTCGCGGCCGGACTGGTCGCCCACACGGGCGCCGTGGGGTTCAAGCCCCGCGCGGGCAACGACTACTGGTTCCACCACGACGACGTCCGGGCCGCACTCGGCGAGGCGACCCTCTATGGCGGGGACGCCGCGACGCTGGCGGCCGCCAGCCCGGGGACGCTCGCACCCGGGGACATCAACGCGGTCCACCGGCTGTGGCGGCCCTCGCCCGGCCCCGGCACCGGCCTGCTGGGTCGGGAGGACCGCGAGTTCCTCCTCGACCGCGTCGGTGACGGGTTCGTCCTGAACGGGACTGTCGACGTGCCCGATCCGGTCCGCGCGGCGCTCCCGCTTGCGGACGCGCTCGCTGTCTCCTCGACCGAGGAACTCGACCAGGTGATGGAGGCCCACCACCTCCCGGCGCTGGCGACCCTCGGCGAGACCGTCGCCCGGGCCGACCGCGCGGTCGTGGAATCGTACGGCGACGTCGCCCGGCCACTCCGGTCGCTCGACCCCGACGCGGTGGCCGTCGTCGAACCGCGTGCGACCCGCGTCTACGAGGGGAGCCGCTTCTGGCAGGCATGCGAGGTCGCCACGCGGAGCCCACACGAGGGGCGACTCGAGGAACGGGTCGGCCCCGTCGAGGACCTCCTCGACCCCGTCGCCCGGGCCGACCTGCCTCCGCTCGGGAACGACGAGCGCGACCCCGAGGCCGTCGCCGACGCGTACGACCACGCCTTCGAGCGAGTGCGCGAGGTCGCAGAGTGACTGCTCGCCAACCTCGCCGTCTCCTCCGCCGTGTTCGTCTCGCTGTCTACGCCTCCCCGTACCGCCCCAGCAGGTCCAGTTGGTGGGTCAGGTAGGTCAGTTCGCCCGCCTCGACCTGCCGGCGGCGCGTCGTCAGCCACTCCGCGAGCGTCCCGTCCTCGATGTCCGGGCCGGCGTCGAGGTCGTCGAGCGCCGACTCCACGGTGTCGAGAATGTGCCGGAGGAAGAACGCCTCGTCGCCGGGATAGGTGCCGTCGACCGGGCGGACGACCCAGTCAGAGCCGGCGACACCTGCGACGCTCGCCGCCTCCATCGCCGACAGTCGGGCGAGCGCGTGGCTGCCGGCGCGGCTGTCGCCGCCCGGTTTTTCCTCCATGTGCCGGTGGTACGCCCGTTCGATCGCGCCGTCGGCGTCGTGGGCGGGCAGGAACCGGGTCACGCCGTCGAACGTGATGGGGAAGTACCAGTAGCCGCCCGGCGCCAGCGCCGACAGCAGGTAGGGCAGGCGGTCCAGCCCGAGGAGATCGAGCAACGCCGCGCCGACGAGCACGTCCCACTCCCGGTCGGCCTCCGCGGCGAACTCCACGCCGTCGGCCGCGACTGGCTCGACCGCGACCCGGCGCTCGGGTCCGGCGAGTTCGACGCGCCCTGCGTCGGCGTCCGCGTCGTTGCGCTGTGTGTCGAGGGCGTCGTCGCTGTCGGCGGTGCGAACCTCGACGGTGCGGTCGGAGCCCCACTCCGCGAGGAAGCCGGGAATGGCCGCGACGGTCGCCGGGTCGACGTCGACCGCCGTGTACTCGACGGCCCCCGGTGGCAGGATGTCCCACTCGATGAACCGCGCGAGCATCGTCCCGAGCCCGGCACCCACGTCGAGGACCCGGAGCGGGCCCTCGTGGTCGGTGGCGCGTTCGGCCAGTCCCTCGCGGAGGTCCTCGATCAGCCCTCGGTCGAGGGCTCTGTCGTCGACGGCCCGCTTGGCCTGCAGGTAGCGGTGAAAGTCCGGGGCCATTCAGCGCACCTCCGAAGCCCCGTCGGTGCCGACTGTCGCGGCCGCAGCCCCGTCGGGACTCTCTACCGCTGCGACCGCCCGGAGCAGCGACCGGACCCGCGTCGTCGTCTCGGTCCAGTCGGGATGGCGTTCGTAGCGGCGGCGCGCGGCCCGTCCCATCCGGGCGAGGCGGTCGCGGTCCCCGGCGAGCGCCGAGAGTGCCCGCCCGACGCCGGCCGGGTCGTCTGGCTCGACCAGGTAGCCGGTCTCGCCGTCCTCGACCACCTCGCTGGCGCCGCCGGCGGTCGTCGCGACGGCCGGCAGGCCGAAGCTCATCCCCTCGAGGTAGACGATGCCGAAACCCTCGTACCGCGAGGGGACGGCGAGGACGTGACTCGCCCGGAGGACGTCGGCCAACTCCGGGTCCGGGAGCCGGCCGGGGAGGCGCACCCGCCCGGCGGTGCCGGCCGTCGCGATCCGCCGTCGGACCCTCCGCACGTACGCGGCGTCGCGGTGGCGGCCGACGGCGGTCAGTTCCCACGGCTCGTCCAGGTGCGCGAGGCCGTCGACCAGGGTGTCCAGTCCCTTTCGGGGTTCGACGTTCCCGACGAAGGCGATCCGGAGTGACCCCTCGCGGGCGCGGTCGGCGATCTCTTGCCCGGCGAGGTCGGGGTCGAACCGGTCGCCGGCGGGCGGCGCGACGACGGTCCGGTCGGCTGGCGGGCCGCCGGTCGCTTCGACGGCCTCGCGGGTGGCGTGGCTGTTGCAGACAGCGCCGTCGACAGTCGCGAGGTAGCGCCGTTCGACCGCGCGGTACAGCGGGGCGAGGCGACGCGGCTCGCTCGCACGGAGGTGGTGGACGACGCTGACGACGGGGTAGGGGAGCGCGCGGTTGACACCGACCAGCGACGGGTGGGCGAGTTCGTCCTGGAGCATGACGTCGACGTCGACGGCCAGGCGGTCCCGCACCGACGGCGAGAGCGCGTCGACCAGCCCCCGGGGATACGACCGCCAGGGCAGGGCCACCACCTCGACCGTGTCGCCGGCCGCGCGGAGCCCCTCGACGAGCTTGCGGTCGTAGCGAAATCCCCCCGACTGGCCGTCGAGGCTCCCGTACAGCGTCAGGCCGACGCGCATCCGTACTGGCTCCCGTGGGGTCTCAGACCGCGCTCTCGTAGGCCGCGGAGGCCTCGTCGTCCTCCCAGACCGTGACGGTCACCGACTCGACGGTGTCGTCGGTCACCGCGTCGGTGACCCGCTCCCAGACGACCGCCGCGAACCGCTCGACGCTCGGGTTGTAGCCCTCGAACTCCGGGAGGTCGTTCAGCATGGTGTCCTCGTAGCGGGCCAGGAGGTCGTCGACGGCCGCCTCGACGTCGTCGATGTCGACCAGGTAGTCGTACTCGTTCAGTTCCGGGCCGCGAAACGTCAGCTCGAATTCGTAGTGGTGCGAGTGTGGGTCTCCTTCCGGTCCCGGGTTCGGGACGGTCAGGTAGTGCTGTGCCACGAAGTCCTCGACGACAGTGACCGTGTACATGGTCCGGGATATGGAACCGGCACGGGTAAGTATGGGGCCGAAATCTTACGGGTTCGTCGCCTCTCATACTGACTGCTGTCGTTCAGTACCGGACCGACCGCTCGGCGTCGTGCGGTCGGCCTGGAAAATAGCTACAGCAGTCAGTATCAGTCGTAGGTCAAGAGCACGCTGATGGCCTCCTCGGGACGCTCGTCGAGCAGGTCGTACGCGTCGCCGGCCCGTTCCAGGGGAAACTCGTGAGTGACGAGCCGGTCGGTGTCGACGTCGGCCAGCCGGCGCCGCGCCAGGGCGAGCCGGCGGTCCTTGTCCCACCGGCCGGCGTGATCCGGGTCGACGCGGCTCACCTGGCTGGAGCGGAGGCGAACGTGGCTGCGGTGGAACCGGCCGCCGAGCTCGAGCGCGGCCGTCTTCGACCCGTACCACGACCCGATGACCACCTGACCGGCATAGCCCGTCAGGTCGATGGCGTCCTCGAGCGCCTCGGGGACGCCCGAGACTTCGACGGTGACGTCCGCGCCGTCGCCCGCGAGGTGGTCCGCGGCGGCGGCCGCCGAGTCGACCGCGGCGTCGGCACCCAGCCCCTCCGAGATCGCTCGCCGTCGCGCGTGGTGGTCGACGGTGACCAGCGTCTCGAGGGGGAACTGTGCGAGCAACGCGGTTGTCAACAGTCCCACGGTCCCCTGGCCGAGGACGGCGACCCGCTCGCCGACGCGCGGCCGTCCGTCCATGACGAAGTTCGTCGCCGCCTCGGCGTTGGCCAGGAACGCCGCCCGTCGGGGGCCGTACTCGACGGGTACGACGTCCGCGGGCGTCGCGAGGAAGTGGCTCGCGTGGGGATGAAAGGCGAACACGCGCCGCCCCTCCCAGTCGGGGTCGACGTCCCGTCCGGTCGCCGTGACCGTCCCGACGGCCGAGTAGCCGTACTGGAGTGGATAGGAGAGGGTGCCGTCGAGCGCGTCGATGTTCTCGTCGGTCTCGACGTCCGCGGGTACCTCGTCCCTGTAGACGAGCAGTTCGGTCCCGGTACTGATCGCCGAGCGTTCGGTCCGCACGCGTATCTCCCCGGTACCGGGATCGGGCACCGGCTGCTCCCTGACCGTCACTTCCCGGGAGTCCGTGAAGTACAGCGTGCGTGCCGGCATCCGTGTCACTGCGGGTCGCTGGCCGACTGTCGTGTGCGGTTGTTCCGTCGGGCGTGCCTGCGAGCGGGCGGGTTCACCATGGTCGTGTCAAGGAATGGAACGGCTAAAGTCTGTGGTCCGCGGCCAACGGCGTGGTTTTTTGGGTTGCCAGTCCCGTATACGGGTGTGGACTGCGTCTTCGTCGGTGCCGGGGCGGTCGCGGACGCGTACGCGGCCGGCATCGACGGCTCGCCGCTCGCGCTCGCGGGAGTGGTCGACCTCGACGCCGACCGGGCCGAGCGGCTGGCCGCCGCCCACGGCGCCGACGCCTTCACCGACCTCGACGCCGCCCTCGACGCCCTGGACGCGCCGCTGGCCGTGAACCTGACCGGCCACACCGCACACGCCGACCTGACCCGGCAGTGTCTCCGCGCCGGCCGGCACGTCTACACCGAAAAGCCGCTCGCACTCGACGCCGGAACGGCCACGGACCTGCTGGCGCTGGCCCGCGAACGCGAGCGCGGCCTGGCCTGCGCGCCGGGCGTCGCCTGCGAGCCACAGCACCGCGCCGGCCGAGTGCTCGCGGATGGCCGACCCGGCCCCGTCCGGCTGGGGTACGCCCACGCCCACGTCGGGCGCGTGCCCGGGTGGCACGACCGCCCCGGCTCCTTTCTCGCGGTCGGGCCGCTGTACGACGGCGCCGTCTACCCGCTGGCGCTGCTCGTCGCGTGGTTCGGCCCCGTCGAGCGGGTCCGGACTGCCGACGCGCTGGATGTCTGGCCCGCCCACGAGGAAACCAGCCCCGACGCCCCGACCCACGTCGAGGCCACGCTCGCCTTCGCCGGCCCGGTCGTGCGCCTGACTGCCAGCCTCTATGCTCCCCACCGGAGCCGGGAGTTCTACGGCCTCGAACTCCACGGCGACGGCGGGTCGCTCTACCTCCGGGACGCCGGCGCCCGCGGACCCGCTGCTGGCGACCTCTCCTATGCCCGAACGGGCCGCGAGTACACCGACGTTCCGCCCCAGTATCCCGCCGGCGAGCGACCCCGGCTGGTGGAGATCGAGCAGTTCGCGACCGCCATCGCCGATGGGGAGACGCCGCGGGCGAGCGGCCGGCGGGGCGCCCACACCGTCGCTGTCTGTAATGCCATCGAGTGGGCGGCCGCCGAAGGCGGCCCCGTTTCCGTCGAGGCCCACGGCGCTACCGCGGCTCCCGTCGCCCCGTCCGTCGTCCGCCCGCACGCGACGGACCGGCGGAGCGGGACCACTGTCGGCGGCGAAAGCGCACGTGACCGGCGGGGCGCGCGTGCGATACGCCTCCCGCCGATCGGGTTCGGGTGTTCGCGGTACCGCGGTGGCGAGTACGTCGACCGCCGCGATTCCATCGCGACGGCGCTGGACGCCGGCTACCGGCTGCTGGACTCGGCGGAACTGTACGGCAACGAGCACCGCGTCGGCGACCTGCTGGCGGCGCCGGGTGCGCCCGACCGCGAACGCCTCTTTCTGTTCGGGAAGGTCTGGAACACCAATCACGCCCACGTCGCGGAGGCGTGTGCGGGGAGCCTGGCGGAACTCGGCGTCGAGGCCTTCGACTGCTACGCGCTGCACTGGCCCGAGGCCTGGGCCTACCAGGGGCCGCTCCGGCGACTGGCCGAGAAGCGGGTCGCCGAGCGGGAGGCGCTGACCTTCCCCGAGACGGCCGACGGCGACCGCGCGCGTGCCGACGTGTCGCTGACCGAGGCCTGGGCCAACCTGGAAGCCGTCCACGAACGGGGCTGGGCGCGGACCCTCGGGCTGTGTAACGTGGACCGGGCGCAACTGGAGCGGGTGCTCGAGGCCGCGACGGTCCCGCCCGCGGTCGTCCAGCTCGAGCGTCATCCCTATCGACCGCAGACGGACCTGGTCGCGTTCTGCCACGAGCGGGGCATCCGGGTGGTCGCACACTCGCCGCTCTCGGCGCCGGGGCTGCTCGAGGAGTCAGTGCTGGCCGAGATCGCGGCCGAGCGGGACCTCTCGCCGGCCGGGGTCGTGCTGGCCTGGAACGTCACCGAGGGGGTCGTGCCCATCCCCTCGAGCACCACGCCCGCCCACGTCGTCGCGAACCTGCGGGCCGCGAGCGCGCGGCTGACCGACGCCGAGCGCAAACGGGTGGCCACCCTCGAAGACCCGGAGTTCTCCCGATGAGCGTCATCGATCTCGTGGCCCGGCCGCGCACCCGTCGCCGGTGGCTGTTCGTCGGCGGCGGGAGTCTCGCGGTCCTCGTGGCCGGGACTGCTCTCCTGGGCGGCCTCTCCGGCGGGCGGGCGGCGCTGGCCTGGGCCGGCGTCGCGGCGCCGCTGCTCGCATACGAGGCGTACTTCTTTCACTCGCGGCGCGGGGAGGACGTGGTCGCGGTCCGCGCGGCCAACGCCGTGACGCTGGTCCGGGCGTGGCTGTTCGCGGCCGCGGCCGGGTTCGTGGCGCTCGACCCCGGTGGTGGGCTCGTCTCACCCGGCATCGCCGGCGCGGTCGCCTGGGTGCCCGGCCTTTGCTACGGCCTCGGCGCCGCACTCGATCAGGTCGACGGCCGCCTCGCGCGGTACACCGACACCGAATCCGGGTTCGGCGAGCGCCTCGATATGGCTGTCGACACGCTCGGGTTCGTCGTCGCGCCGGTCGTCGCGGTCGCCTGGGGGCGGCTCCCGGTCTGGTACCTCTCGCTGGCGGCCGCCCGCTACCTCTTCAAGGCCGGCCGCGGGTACCGGCGGTGGCGCGGCCGTCCGGTGCACGACCTGTCCCCATACCCCCTCCGTCGGACGCTCTCCGGCCTGCAGATGGCCTTCCTCACGGTCGCGCTGCTACCCCTCCTCTCGCCGGGGACGCTCGCGGCCGCCGCAGTGGCCGTCCTGACGCCCTCGCTTGCGATGTTCGGACGGGACTACCTCGTGATGGCGGGACACTACCGACCATGATGGCGCCGACCCACGTTCTCGTCGGACTCGTGTTTGCGGCCGCCGTGGCGCGGGTGGACCCGGCGCTGGGGATGGCCGCGGCGGTCGGCGGTGCCGTGGGCGGGTTCGTGCCCGACATCGACATGGTCGTGGGCCAGCACCGCCGGACGCTCCACGCGCCGGTGTGGGGGTTCGTCCCCGCGTTCGCGGCGGTCGCGCTCGCGCTCGCCCGCCCGACGTCGCTGTCGGTCGCCGTCGCAGTCGGGCTGGTGGCGGCGGCCGTCCACTCGGCCAGCGACGTCCTCGGCGGCGGCCGGGAGTTGCGCCCCTGGGAGCGGACGAACCGCGACGGCGTGTACTGCCACGCGGCGGGCCGGTGGCTGCGCGCCCGGTACGTCGTCCCCTACGACGGGTCGACACAGGACGCCCTGCTCGCGGCCCTGCTCGCGGTGCCGGTGGTGGTGACGTTCGCCGGCCCCGTCCGCTGGCTCGCCGTCGGGCTCGCCGTCGGCGGCGCCCTCTACGCGCTCGTTCGCAGGCGCGTCCCCGACTACGTGGAGCCGTACATCGAGTGACCGACCCGAAATCGGCAGCGAGAACGGTCGGTTGGTGATCCACGGGCGTATAGCCCGCAGTATAAGTCGCGCCCGGCCCGACACTCGGGCGATGGACGAGGATACCCGGCGGCTGGTCGCGTTCGTCGCGTCACAGCTCGTGTTCGTCGCGGCACTCATCCACGTGGCGGTGGGCGCGGTCAACTGGATACGGTGGCTCGCTGCGGGCTTTCTCGTCCCGCAGGACGCCCGCTGGCCGGTGTTCGTCCTCTCGGGACTCGCGATCATCGTCGGCATATACGCCGCCAGCCGCGCCGAGAACCGCCGGCCCTACTACCTCGCCGGAATCGTCGTCATGCTGGGATACGTCGTCGCCTACTTCGGCTGGCACCTCGGCGGCCACCGGCTGCTTCTGATCGCGGGTCCGGCCGCCGGCAACGCCGAGTCGATCACCCTCCAGTGGTTCCTCGATCACCTCTTTGCCGGCGCGGTCGAGTTCGTCTCCATCCTCGTCGAGACGCTCGCTGCGATCGGGCTGGCCGTGCTGTTCGTGACCGAGGGCGACGGCGCCGACGCCGGTGAGGAGCCGTGAACGCCGACCGCTACCTCGAACGGCTGGGACTGACCTCCGCGGACGTCGCTGCGCTGGATCACGGGGCCCTGCGCCGTCTCCAGGCCACCCACGTCCGGACGGTCCCCTTCGAGAACATCGCCATCACGGGCGACCCGGAAGGCAACGGCGTCGAGGGGGTCACGCTCGACCTCGCGGACCTCTACGCGAAAATCGTCGAGCGCGAGCGCGGCGGGTTCTGTTACGAACTCAACGGTCTGTTCGGCTGGCTGCTCGCCGAGCTGGGGTTCGAGACCGACCGCCTCGCCGGGCGCGTCCTCGACGAGGAGGGCCGGGCCAGGCCGCCCGCGAACCACCACACGAACGTCGTCACGCTCGACCGGCGGTACGTGGTCGACGTCGGCGTCGCAATCCCCACCATCCGGCAGCCCCTTCCACTGGACGGGAGCGTCCGCGAGGACGAGGCCGGCGTCGCCTGGCGGGTCGTCGAGAGCGACCGGCCGGACGCCGACTACTGCGCGCAGTTCCGCAATCCCGGGGGCGACTGGCAGCGCCGCTACGTGTTCCGGGACCGCCCGGTCGACCTCGACTTTTTCCGGGCCAGTTGCGAGTTCCTCGCCACCGCGCCCGAGTCACCGTTCACCAGCGACCCCTTCGCGACCATCGCAACCCCGGCGGGCCACCGGAAACTCGAACCCGGGACGCTCACGATTGTGGAGGGCAGCGAGACCCGCGAACGGCCGGTCGACCCCCGCGAGTGGCACGACGCCCTCCAACGCGAATTCGGCATCTCGCTGTTCACCGACGCCGAACATTCGGATTAAAACACTT
This sequence comes from Haloarculaceae archaeon, assembly GCA_018609945.1. Taxonomy (GTDB): domain Archaea; phylum Halobacteriota; class Halobacteria; order Halobacteriales; family Haloarculaceae; genus SW-9-67-25. Next base: position 19,087 of record JAHENO010000284.1, read on the forward strand.
TATTTTTATTTTATAGTTATTTGGATGAGCACACGAGAAACGGCTCTGTCGAATCAAATTGGCAAATCAGAATAAACTCAAACTAGACAATTCGATATTGATAAAAGAAATTGTACTATAGTCAGTTGCTACGCGAGGGGACAGCGCGAGAGCGGAAGTGCACCAGGGCGGGATCTGACCGAGAACCGGACCTGGGTGACGCGATGATACCGCACACAGAGGTTAAGCGGGGGCCGGCCGAACCGGGGGTATGGAACTCGGGACAGGGCTGTTCACCTGCCAGCGACGTCCGGACGACGACCGCTCGATGGCGGCCATCTACGACGAGATGCTCGAACTCGGGCGGGCCATCGACGGGGCCGGCCTCGACAGCGCGTGGGTCTCGGAACACCACTTCCTCGCGGACGGATACCTCTCGGGGGTCGCTCCGGCGCTGGGCGCGCTGGCGGCGGTCACCGACGACATCGAACTCGGCCCGTGCATCGCGCTCGCGCCCCTCTACGACGCCGTGCGCCTCGCGGAGGACGTCGCCACCGTGGACCTGCTCGCGGACGGCCGCGTCACGCTAGGGCTGGCCATCGGCTCGAACCCCCGCGAGTTCGAGGCCTTCGGCGTCCCCACCGACGAGCGGGTCGACCGCCTCGCCGACGCCGTCCGGACGCTCCGGGCTGGGTGGTCGCCCGGCCCGCTCGACTACAACCCCGAGTTCCACGACATCTCCCCCGGGGTCGACGTGACACCCAAGCCGGCCAGTGACGTGCCGATCATGCTCGGCGGGGCCGCAAGGCCCGCGGTCCGGCGCGCCGCCCGGATCGGCGACGGCTGGTGTGCACCCTCCGCGCTCTCCATCGAGGGCGTCCGCAAACGGGTCGAGGACATCGAGAACGTCCGCGAGGCCGAGGACGTCGACGGCGACTTCCAGGTGTACCTCATCCGGCACGGGTTCGTCGGCGACTCCCGCGAGGACGCGTGGGAACGGATGCGCGACGGGTACCTCTACATCCAGCGTCGCTACGAGGAGATTTTCTCCGGCGAGTCCGTCGACGAACTGTCCGCCGAGCGCCGGCAGGAACTGAAAGAGCAGGCCATCTTCGGCACGCCCGAGCAGGTCGTCGCGGAACTCGAGGAGTACCGCCAGGCGCTGGGCGAGGACATCCA
>JAHENO010000285.1 GCA_018609945.1 Haloarculaceae archaeon
CGACGATGGCACCCGAGCCGACACAGATCGGTACCAGTACCTTCCGGAGGACTCGCTCGACCGTGCTGGTACCGTGCATTCCCATACCACAGCCCAGTGAACCGAGAACCAAAGTAGTGTCGGGGACCGCGAACTGCCTACAACCAACCACTGCATTGTCACGTAATCCCGCACAGCACCGCTACGATTCCTCGGGTTCGTCCGTCTCGTCGTCAGATTCGTCCTCGAACAGGCCCCTGGTCGAGGTTCCCTCGAGGATCGACTTCCCGAGGATGCGCCCGCCGATGACCATCGGGCTGATGACCTCGTCCGCTCCGACGCTTTCGAGTTTCCCGACGTTTTTCGCCTCGTTCGCGGCAGCGACGACGCGGACGTCGGGGTTGGTCGCTTTCGTCGCGAGAATGGCGAGCACGTCCTGTGCGTCGTCACGCGTCGCGACGACGACGCCATTGGCGTCCTCGATACGCGCGTCCCTGAGTACGTCCTCGTCGGTCGGGTCGTCGGTCAGGACGTTGACGCCCCTGTCGTTCAGTTTCGAGGCGTAGTCCGAGTCTCGCGTGATGACGACGACATCGGTTTCGTCGGCCAGTTCGTCGAGCAACGAGTCCGTGATGTCGCTGTACCCCAACACGAGCACGTGGTCTTCGAGCAGTGTGAGTTCTGAGGGAGTCATGTTTCCGAATGCAGCAGCCATGCGCGATTCGATCGCCGGCACGATGAGCGACCCGATGGCGGCGGTGAAGGCGCCGGTCCCGAGCAGCACGACCGACAGCGAGAACCACTTCGTCTCGACCGTCGTCGGGGTAATGTCGCCGTATCCGACCGTCGAGATGGTGATGATGACGTAGTAGACCGCGTCTCCCCAGGTTTCGAGCGCCCCGAAATCCGAGCGCAGGGCGTAGGAACCGATGGTGCCGTACAGGAAGACGCCGCCCACCGCGGCCAGGGCGGCGATCTGGAGCGGGGAGAGTTCGATCTTCTGGTCGAAGGTGTCCCGGTTGACGATCAGCAGGGGGAAGGTCACGAGCACCATCACGAGCAGCGGGATGTCGGTCCGCTGGAGGGTGATCAGCGGCAACAGCGCCACGACCGGGAACACGACCACGGCCGTGTACCACGCGAGGCGTTTCTGTCCCTGCAGGCCGACCGTGACGAGTGCGAGCAGGAACGCCAACACCACGCCAGCGAACCGGACGAGGGGAGTAGCGCCCGGGAGCAGGGCCGCAAGCGGTCCCTCCAGTGCGACGGTTTCCTGACTGAGCGTCGACAGGCCCGTCACGAACAGCAAGACCGCCGTGAGGGCCGTCAGCAACACCGTCGTCTTCGAGTCCGAAAAGTCCCGCCAGTAGATAAACGGGACCCTGTCGGTGTGGTAAAACAGCTTCTCGAGGGTCGACTCCCGCCCGTCCTCGGGGACATCGGTGGCCACTGGAACGCAATAAGAGGACACCCCCTATAAATATTGACCGCCGCCGTCGCAGGCCGGACTGCTGTCCTGTAACCGGACCTGTTACATAATATATCACTATCCGAGTATGACGAGTTTGTGCCAGGAACACGGAGCGAGCGGGAACGGGATGGATATCCGAAGTGTGCAGAGAGCCCTGCTGACGGGCCCGCTGGACGCGCTCACCCTTGTCGGCGGGGAGACGGAGCCGGGGGTTCCCAAAGTTATTTCCATTCGATATGAGAACACCAACTGAGGCTCACATGTACGACAACATACTCATTCCGTACGACGGAACCGACGAGGCGGACACCGGGGCCGACCACGGTCTCGAACTCGCGTCGACGGTCGGCGCGACGGTCCACGCGCTGTACGTCATCGACCTGCCGGGCGCTCCCCGGGCCCTGTACGTCCGCGACGACGAGGAGGAGATGCGCGAGCGATACCGCGACTACGGCGAGGAGGTCACCGGCCATCTCAGTGATCGGGCGGCCGACGCGGGCGTCGACTGCGTCACAGCCATGCGGAGTGGCTCGGTCCACGAGGAAATCGTCGACTACGCCGAGGAGAACGACATCGACCTGATCGTGATGGGGACGGCATACCGCGGGAAGGTCGGTGCCCTCCTGGGCGGCGGCGCCGAGAAGGTGGTCCGGACGTCGTCGGTCCCGGTCACCACCGTGCGGGAGTCGTCGGACCCGAGGGAGTAAGACGTCGGGTGTCCGGTTCGGCCGCTACTCGTCCCGCAGCCGCGTCTCCCGGAAGTAGATGCCGATGGAGGCACTGAGGAAACTCGTGCCGGCCAGCGCGAAGTTCCCCGCGGACATCGCCCACAGCGCGACCCCGAAGAGAACGACCACCACCACGGCCAGGACCGTCGGCACTGTTTCGACCATCGGGTTTGGCAAGGTCCCCCCGGAGTAATAGTCTAACGCACGTCGGTCCGCTCGCGGTCGCTCGGCCGGTCGTAGGAGTGTTTGAACTCCCAGTGGTACCGGCACTCGTCGCAGGTGGCCCACTCGGGGATGTCGAACTTCTCGGGGTGACGCTGGCCGTGCATCATCCGGCTCTTGCATCGCGGACACCCCATGTACAGCAGGTCGAGCTCCCCGAAGTCCTCGTAGCCGAACTCGGCGATACACCGCGGACAGTCGATGCTGTCCTGGGCGTTGTGCTGGAGGATCTCGCTCTCGCACCGGGGACACTCCAGCACCGCCGGCGGGCGCTTGTTCCAGCCCACGTCCCCGTCGTAGGTGGTCGTGGCCGTCTGGGCCGCCGAGAGGTCGAACTTGTTGGGTCCTTCGCCGCGCTTGAGGGGCTTGAGAATCTTCTTCCCGACGTTCTTCAGCGTCAGGAGAACAGACACTGGCGGGGCCTCGTCAGTTTCTTCGGCGTCCAACGGTTCGGTGATTTCCGACTCTGACCCGGTCACTATCAGCCCTATGGGAGCCAACCTGATAAGTCACTCGTCGCGTTCCACGCGGCACGCAACACCGCTTCTGGAACGTGTGGGGGCCAGCCACGAGCGGCCAGGACCGGACCGCTGGAGCGGCTGTTCCGACAGGTTTTCACGGTGGCCAGCGCAACCGGTCGGTATGCAATCGGGGGACCGGCGAGCGTCCGGCGTGATGGGACTGGTCGGTCCGGGGCTTCTCGCCCCGGGCGTGGCTGCCGTCGACTCCCTGGAGCCAACGGCGATCGTCGGGTCTCCGTGGCTCCGGGCGGTCGTCGTGTTCGTGCTGGTCGTCCCGTTTGGCGCCGGGATGCTTGTCCGCTATCGCGGCGTCGTCGACCGGGGCCTCGACGCGTCGACCGAGAGCCCCGCCGTCTCGGTCGTCTACGGCGTCCTCGCGCACATCGGCATCCTCTTCGCTGCAGGCGTCTTCTCGACGCAACTGGCCAACGCGGGTCTCGACCAGCAGACGCTGGCAGTCGGGAGTACGCTGGTTCTCGGAGCGGTCTTGCTCACCCTGGGGGGACTCGGATTCGCCGTCCTCGGAACCTGGCTCGTCGACCTCCGCGGCGAGGGAAAGCGCTGGCACGGCCTGGTGGCTGTGTCGGCCCTCGGTGCAGGAGGGTGGCTGTTGCCCACCCTCGCGGGGCTGGCGGTCTGGACGCTCCTGGTCTCCGTGGGAATCGGCGGCGCGACCCGGAAGTGGATTCACGCCGAGCGGTCCGTCGAGGCCGAACTCGAGGAGTGACCGAGTGGCTTTTCAGCCTCGACTGGACTGTCTCCCGTATGGGCCACACGAGTTCGATCGACTACGCGAAGCGCGCGAAACAGGGCTTTCTCGCCGGGGCCTGCCTGTTCCTCGTGGGCGCGCTCGGCGAAGTGCTCGGTCACACCGTCGTGACACTCCCTGAGTGGGAGCAGACGCTGCTGTTGGACGCGGTCATCCTCGGAACGCTGGTCGCGCTCCTGAGCGTCCTCGTGTTCGGTATCGTCCTGCCCCTCGTCGAGTGAACCGGCGGGCCGAACCAGCCGCTGTGAGACCGGCTGACGCCAACACTCATGCCGCTCGAGCACGTATTTCGGGTATGGACGCAGTCGTACTCCAGCTCCCGACGGACGGACTGCTCGGATCGCTCGCACAGGCGGCCGTCGTCGCAGCGACGCTGTTGCTGGTGATGATGCTCGTCGCGCTGGGCTACTACGCCTACA
>JAHENO010000286.1 GCA_018609945.1 Haloarculaceae archaeon
CGACGACGTCCAGCACAAGCTCGAACGCGCGCTCGACATCGACCTGACGGCCGGCGGGGGCAGCGACGAGACCGAGTGGGAGGGCGGCTCCGCCACCGGCGAGTACACGCTCGGCGACATGGTCGAGCGGAAAGACTAGCGCTACTCGGGGTCGTTGACGCCGACTCCCTCAGCGATGGCCGCGATCTCCTCGAGGGGTGGCTGCGTGTAAACCTCCGCGAGGCCGCACTGTCCTCCTCGACCGACTCGCCCGCGTAGAGCACCTCCTCTGCGCGTTCGTACCACTCACGTGGCACCCGCTACGGTACCGCAGTACACGCGTACCTCGGCCACATAGCGCTCGGTGACCCACCGAGGGCCCGGCGCCCGGAGATGCAACCCTGTCGGTGCGCTGCACGTTCACCCGTCGGCGTCTGGCAGCGCGACCCGGGTCCCGTCGGCGAACACTGTCGGCTCCGTGAGGACGCCGTCGAGGTGGATCGGCGCCTCGACGTCCCCGCCGATGCCGTGGTCGTCGCCGATGGCCAGGTGGACGGTTCCGGCGGCCTTCTCGTCGAGCAGGACCGATCCGACGAGGTCCGTCACCGCGACGTTGGTCCCGACGCCCAGTTCGGCGAGGTTGTACGCCGCTTCGCCCGCCTCGGCGGCGGCCTGTTCGACTTCTTCGCGGAGCGCGTCGTCGGCGATGTCGGTCACCTGGCCGCCCTCGACGGTGAATTCGACGGTCCCGTCCTCGAGTCGGCCGTGGGGCATCATCGTCCCGTCGACGACGACTGTGCCGTCGGCCGTTTCGGGGCTGACGTACACCTCGCCGGCCGGGAGGTTCGTCATGCCGCCGGGCTCGTGGACGACGCCGGTGTCCTCGTGCCACGCCCGCGACCCGGGTTCGACCGTCACGTCGGTCCCCTGCGGGGAGGTGACCCGGACCTCTTCGGCGCCCGCGACCTGCTCGTGGACGCGAGCACACTCCTCGCGGATGCGGCCGTAGTCGGCGTCCATGCCCGTCATAAAGACATCGTCGGTGATGCCCGGGAGGGTGGCGACGCGGGCGCCCGCCTCGTTGGCCCGGGTGCGGGCAGCCGTGTGGCTCAGGCTCTTCGTCGTCGGCGCGAGCACCACGTCCGCGCCGGCCATCGCGGCTGCGACCGGCGCGGGGGGTTCCTCGCCGTGCTGGTCGCCCGGCGGATAGCGGGCGAGCACGGCCGCGTCCGTCGTCTCGCTCGCGACGTCGTACAGCGCCTCACCGATGGCCTCGCGTTCGTCGTCGGTGACGACACAGCACGTCTCCCCGGTCTGGAGTCCCATGCACTGCTGGACTGCCGTCTCTGCCGGTTTGCGCAGCGAACCGTTCATGCCTCAGGGGTAGGGTAGCGAACTGATAGGTGTTACCCGCGAGCCGAGGCCCTTCACCGGAGGTCGTGCCACTCCGTCTCGCCGGTCTCCGTATCGAGCAACACGGCAGCCGGCGGTTCGCCCCCGTCGACCGTGGTCGGGATGCCGCCCGGGTTGATCCGGACGGTTCCGTCCCGCGTTTCTTCCAGGCGCTCGTGGGTGTGCCCGTGGAGGACGTAATCGAAGTTCCCGCAGTCGACCAGCGCGTCCACGATGGGCTGGCTCGTGCCGTGGTAGACGCCGAACGTGGTGCCCTCGAAGGAGAGTTTCCCCATTTCGCCCAGGTAGGCGCCGAACTCACGGACGGTGTTCCCTAGTGCGGGTTCGCCGTCGTTGTTCCCCCGGACCGCGTAGAACTGGAAGTCGGCGTCGAACGGCGTCGCCGAGAAGGGGGCGACCATGTCCCCGCAGTGGACGACGACCTCGGCCCGCCCCTCGAAGTAGTCGACTGCCTCCCGGATGACGTCCATGTTGTCGTGCGTGTCAGCGACGATGCCGACCTGCATGTCTCCCCGTTCGACCGGTCCCGACATGAATCTTGGTCGGATGCCGACCACCGCCGTCACACCGCTGGTGTCCCAGTGACGCTCATCACAACGCCTATGACGGCAACTGGCGAATCCGGGTACATGAAGGTCGGCATCAACGGCTACGGCACCATCGGCAAGCGGGTCGCCGACGCCATCCGGGCACAGCCGGACATGGAGGTGGTCGGCGTGGCCAAGACGCGCCCCAACTTCGAGGCACAGAGCGCCGTCGAGAAGGGCTACGACCTCTACGCGGCAGTCGAGGAGCGACGGCACCTGTTCGGGGAGGCCGGCATCGACATCGCGGGCGACGTCGCGGACCTGGTCGCGGCGAGCGACGTCGTCGTCGACGCCTGTCCCTCGGGTGTCGGCGCCGAGAACGTCGACCTGTACCGCGAGCACGACACGCCCGCCATCCTGCAGGGCGGCGAGGACGCCGACGCCGTCGACGCGAGCTTCAACGCCCGCGCCAACTTCGGGGCCGTCGCGGACGCGGACCTCGTCCGGGTGGTCTCCTGTAACACCACGGGGCTCTCGCGGCTCGTCGCGCCGCTCCGCGAGGCGTACGGGATCGAGAAGGTGCGTGCGACACTCGTCCGGCGAGGGGGCGACCCCGACCAGACTGGCCGGGGGCCGATCAACGACATCCTCCCCGATCCCGTGGAACTCCCCTCGCATCACGGCCCGGACGTCGAGACGATCTTCCCCGACCTGGCGATCGACACGCTCGGGCTCAAGGTCCCAGCGACGCTGATGCACACCCACAGCGTCAACGTCACCCTCGAGTCGCGCCCGACCGTGGCCGAGGTTCGCGACCTGCTGGAAGGCGAACGGCGGACGTTCGTCATCCCGGACTGGCTCGGCCTGGACGGCGCCGGGGCCATCAAGGAACTCGCACAGGACGCCGGCCGGCCACGGGCGGACGTCTGGGAGAACTGTATCTGGGGTGAATCGATCACCGTCGAGGGTGACGACCTCTATCTGTTCCAGGCCATCCACCAGGAATCGGACGTGGTGCCCGAGAACGTCGACGCCATCCGGGCGATGACGGGGCTGGCCAGTCAGGAGGAGAGCACGCGGCGGACCGACGAGGCGCTGGGCCTCGATGCTCCCCTGGCGCCGTCGGGCGCTGTACCCGAGGCGGCCGCGGACGACTGACCGCGGGGGATTTCAGAACCGGGGCAACGGTTCGCTCTCGATCGTCCCCAGTACCGACGCGGCCTCCGAGAGCGCGAGGTTCGTATAGAGGATGTGGGGCCAGAGTTCGTCGTCCGCCGAAAGGGTGTGGTTCTCGGCCGACACCTCGCCGTCGGCGGGGGTGGCCGCTTCGAGGTCCCGCAGGGCCGCGAGGACCGTCTCTTCGTCGGCCGTCGTGGCGACGAACCGGACCTTCAGTTCGCGGACCGTCGTTCCGCGACACGCCAGGGAGGTCGGGCGCTGTTCGTAATCGGCCCGCGGGTCGATCTCGACCTGCGCCCAGACGCCCTCGACCCCGCGGTACTCCCCGACCTCGACCGGCGAGTCGAGCGCGTCCGTCAGGGCGGAGCGGACGGTCTCTTCGGACATCAGCCGGACACCTCCGTCTGGGCGCCCCGTTTCAGCACCTCGATAGCGGGGAGCGGTTTGCCCGTCAGCGCGCGGATGTAGGCGCCGCCGGCGATAGAGACGTGCGAGAAGTCCGACTCCCGGAGGCCGTACATGTCGATTGCCCGCGAGGTGTCGCCGCCGCCGACGACGGAGAAGCCATCGCAGGCGGCAATCGCCTCGAGGACGTTCACAGTGCCGTAGCTGAACCGTTCGTCTTCGAAGACGCCGAGCGCCCCCTTCACGAACACGGCGGCGGAACTGGCCGCGATGTCCGCATAGCGAGAAGTGGTATCGGTGCCCACGTCGAGGTAGTCGTACTCCTTGTTCCTGACGTCGGCGACCGTGACCTCGGCGCGCTCGCCGTTCTCGTCCTCGTAGGCCAGGTCCGTCGGGAAGACCAGGTCCGAGGGGTGGGCCTCGATGAGGTGCTGTATCTTCTCGCGGTTGCGGGCGTACTGCGCGTCGTAGACGTCGGTGTCGCCGACGTCCCGGCCGACCTCGTAGCCCAGCGCGCGCAGGAAGAGTTCGCCCGCGATGCCACCCAAGAGGAAGTTGTCGACGCGGTCCTCGAGAGCCGTCATCACCTCGATGACGTCGGTGGCCTTCTTGCCGCCAGCGACCATCGTCACGTCGCCGTCGAACTCCCGCGTGGCGATGGCGGAGTTGGCCTCGTATTCCGTGGCCATCACCGGCCCGGCGTAGGCGTCCATGGCGAGCGGGAACCCCACCAGGGAGGCGTGCTTGCGGTGGGCCGCCGAGTACGCGTCGTTGACGTAGGCGTCGAACTCCGGGGCGAGCGTCCGTACGAGCGTACTCTGTGCGTGCTCTTCGGACGACTTCTCCGGGAGTTCGTCCATCACCATCCGGACGTTCTCCAGGAGGATCGCCTCCCCACCATCGAGGTCGCGGATGGCCCCGATGGCGGTCGGCCCGTAGGTGTCGGGCACGAATTCGACGGGCTCATCGAGGTGCTCGGCCAGCGTGTCGGCGTGCTGTTCCAGCGAGGTGAACGACGCGCGGCCGGGACGACCCTGGTGGGCGAGGACGGCCACGCCGTGGTCGCGGTCCAGCAGTTCGCGGATGGTCCCCGCGTGGCGGGCAAACCGCCGGTTGTCCTGGACGCGCCCGTCGGAGATGGGGGAGTTGATGTCCACGCGCACGACGACCCGCTGCCCAGTCGGGAGGTCGTCGAGCGTCCGGTAGCTCATCAGTTCAGGGTGTGCCGACCAGGTATTAGTACTCCGCGATATCCGGCCTGCCCACGCGCACGTCTACCGCCCGCACTCCTCAGTGTCGTCTCTGCCGTGTGCCTGCTCACTCCCAGTGTCATCTCTGCTGTGTGTCTGTTTCGTTTCCCGCGCCTGCTGTCCCGTTTGCTGTCCCGGCCGTCTCCCCGACCGTTCGGACAGTTTCGTTGCCCACCCAGTCCGGCGCTGTCACGCGGGTCGAGCCGACGTCCGTGACACGCATCTCGAAGACGACACGCAGGTCCGGGTGGTCGGCTGGCCGGTACTCCCAGCGCGCGTACCTGACGAGTCCGTCCCCGGTCGTGTAGAGCGTGCCGCGCGCGTCGTCGAATCTCGGGTCCAGATCGCCCTCGGTACGGACGCGGTAGATCGTCGTGTTCCCCCGGGTTTCGCGGCTGTCGATCGACGAGTTCTCCGAGGACAGGAACCACGCCAGGTACTGCGTAGCGTTGACCATGAAGCGGTCGTAGGGGGCCGTCGGCTCCGCGGTGACGGTTCCGTTTCCGTAGCGCAGGTACCGGACGCTACCGTTGGCGTACTGGTCGACTTTGCCGATCGTCAGCGGCCGCGTTTCCGTCCCGCCGACGCGGGAGACGTCGACTGCGTAGCGTTCGTTGGACTCGACCCGGAGTGTCTCGAGGTAGGCACCCACGAGGTAGCCGGTGGCGTACTCCCGGTAGGCTATCGAGAGCTGGTAGGACTCCCCGTCGAGTTCGTCCCAGAAGGCACCGGCGGCGTCGTAGATGTTCACCTTGTTCGGGCCGACGATTCCGGGCGGCGCGTCGTCGTAGCGTTCCGGTTCGCTGCTGTCACCGGTTCCGCCGTCGGACTCCGCGGTCCCGACCGGCGTCGCGGTCGCCGTCGCAGTCGGCTCGGCGTCCGCGTTCGATCCGGGAGTCGCGGCCGCGTCGCCAGTGGTTCCGTCCGGGCCGTCAGTCGCGCTTCCGATTCCGCCACCGGTGCTAGTCAGTGCGACCGCGCTGCCGGCGAGCAACGCGACCAGGAGCACGACCACAGCGAGGGCCCGGCCCTGATCGCCGGGCTGGCGGAGGCCGGCCTTCACACCGCTCGCGCTGTCGGTGTCCGTCCCGGCGGGCAAGCCGTCTGCTGGCGTCCAGTCGAAGTGCGTCTCGAGGAGGGCGCTGGCGACCGGACGGTCGACGGCGTATGCGAGCTGGCGCTGGAGGGCCGCGACAGTCATCGGGTCGGCGTCGCCGCCCCAGCCGGCCCCGTCGATAGCGACGACGCGGTCGATGTCACTGCCACCGGCTATCGGCTCGCCTTCGGGGTGGTGGACCGCGATGGTCATCGTCTCCCCGTCGCTTTCGGCGGCGATCCGCTGGGCACCGACGCGGTCGACGGCGTAGCCCCGTGCCTCGAAGAGGTCGGCGACGAAGGCAGCGGCCGTCTCGGGGTCGACCTCCCGGAGTAGCCGTTCCAGGGGCGCGTCGGTGACCGAGGCCATGTTCCAGTCCTTCGCCGCGGACGGGCAAAAGTCGACCGCCCGGTACTCAGGTCGGCTGTGCGCGCTCGCCGTTCCAGGTCACCCGGCCCTCGACTGCGAGTTTCTCCAGGTGTGCGACGACCGTCGCCCGCGCGAGATCCCGGACCCCGGTGATGTCCTTCTCGTAGGCCCCGTCCACGACAGCCTCGACGTCGCGGGCGCCGTCCCGCACTGCAGCCAGGACGCGCCGCTCGCGGTCGAGGCGATGGGCGAGGAGTCGCTCGCACGCCGACCGCGGGTGTTCGATGACCGGTCCGTGGGCGGGGAACAGGCGCTCGGGGTCGCGTGCGTGGAGTCGCCGGAGCGAACTGAGGTACGCACGCATGTCACCCCCCGGCGCACCGACGACGACGCTCCCCTCGGCGACCGCGAGGTCCCCGGAGACGACGCCAGCGGGACAGACGAATCCCACGTGTTCGGGCGCGTGACCCGGCGTGTCGAGCACCGCAACCGTGGTGTCTCCCACGGGGAGCGTCGACCCTGGGGAGAACGTCCGGTCGGGATCGATACCGGCGGCCGCGGCGAACGCGTCGGTCCGGCCGGCCCGCGCCCACACTGTCAGGTCGAACCGGCGGGCGTACTCGGCGACGGCGGCGACGTGGTCCGGGTGGTGGTGTGTGACGGCGACGTGGGCCGCGCCGGCCTCGCGGACAGCGTGGTCGAGACGGTCGGACTGTCCGCCGGGGTCGACGAGCAGTCGACCCAGGAGATACGCGGCGGTCTCGCCGGTGGGTGCGCGCGTCTCTGCCGGAACGTCGATCCGCCGTGGCCTCACTGTGCCAGTGCGTACACCCGTTTGCGCGCGTCGGCAAAACTGTAGCGGGAGTGGACCAGTCCCGCCTCGTCGAGGCGGTTGAGCGCGTACCGGACCGTCCGGTCGGGCAACAGCGACTCCTCGGCGAGTTCGCTCTGGGAGAGGGGCTCCTCCAGTTCGAGGACCTTCGCAACGAGCTTCGCACTCGGGGGCAACTCCCGGAGCCGTTCGTCAAATTCCTCGTCACTCATCTCGTTGTTCGTGCCAACTTCACTCGTTTGAGTGCTCATATGAACGGTTCTATACCGGATATACCTAAATGTTGGCTATAGTTGTGACAATACAATACCCAGTGTTTATCGAATATTATCGACCTTATACACGAGTGGCTCGCACGGAACGGCGACGCTTTTACCCGTAGGAGTCGTCCCGGGGGACATGACGGCGAGTCCGTTCGACGTGACGATCCGGGTCGGCGAAATCACGGACGCGGAGCCGTTCCCGGAGGCAAACAAGCCCGAACTGGCGAAGCTGTGGGTCGATCTCGGTGACGAAACGCGGCAGTCGGCCGCACAGCTGGGGTACCACTACGACCCGGCGGAACTGGTCGGCAGGCAGGTGCTGTGCGCGACGAACCTCGGGTCGGTCCGGATCGCCGGGTTCGAATCCGAGGCGCTGACCGTCGGCGTCCCGGGGTCGGACGGGAATCCCGTCCTCGTGACTCCCGACCGGGAGGTGCCCCTGGGGGGCGCGCTGTACTGATCGCGCCGTCCGGACACGACAACCGTTTTGCGACCGCTGGCCCTACCGCATTCCATGGCACGCGGGTGGCTTCGTGTCGTGATGGTGCTCGTGGGTCTGTTCGTCTTCGCCGTCTACGCGCTGGCCGCCGTCGGGGGATACCTGCTGTTGACGTGGCTGTTCGCGAGCCGGCCGAGCCTGCCCGTCACGCTGGCAATCCTCGGCGGGTTCACGCTGCTGGCCGCGTACCTCAGCTACCGCGTCGGGACGGCGCGGCTGCTCGCGGGCCTGGACGTCGCCGAACTCCCCCGGTCGCGCGCGCCGGAGTTGTACCGCCGCCTCGACCAGCTCTGTCTCGAGATGGACGTCACGCCGCCGCCGGTGCTGGTCGCCGACCTGGGCGCGCCCAATGCTCTCTCGCTGGGTGGCCCACGCACCGGCGTGGTCGTCCTCGACCGCCGGCTGCTGTCGCTTCTGACCATCGACGAACTCGAGGGCATCGTCGCTCACGAACTCGCACACATGGAACGCTACGACACGTTCGTCCAGACGTTCGCAGTCAGCCTCGTGCGGACGCTGGTGGGACTGGTGACGCTGGTGTTGTTCCCCCTGATCCTCCTGCTCGACGGGGTCGACCGCGGGATGGCCTGGATGCGGGGTCGGCCCGCCCGGCGCAACGTCGGGCTGGCGGCGTGGGTGCGCCGGGGCATCGGTGCGCTCGTGGATGCCCTTCTGGGAGTGATCACGCTGCTCATGCTGGCCCACTCGCGCCGCCGCGAGTACGCCGCCGACGAGCGCGCCGCCGAGGTGACGGGCAATCCGGTCGCGCTCGCGCGAGCGCTGTCGAAGATACACCGTGCGACCAGTCCCGAACGGGGACTGCGCTCGATCCTGTACATCCACGGCGACCAGAGTGAGGAGGAGAGTCCCCGGCGATACCTCTCGACGCATCCGCCCGTCGACGAGCGGATCGACCGCCTCGTCGAGATGGCGTCCCCGTCGGTTGGCAGGCACTACATCGGCCGACTGCGGCCCTGACCGAGGCCGTCCCGATGCCTTTCCCGGAGTGCAACAGAGACAGATACCGCGGATTGTCCCCTGCCGCCAGTTGCAACGCCCACCTTTATATTGACGGCCGGACCAGGGCCAACGACATGAGTCACCCGACGGGTATTCGGCACGCACTCTGGGACGCGCTTCGGAAGTTCTATCGGGACTTCCGGCAGGTCGTCGCCTCGAGTAGCGAACACGGCGGCCAGGCGCTGGTCGCCGACGCGAGTCTCGACGAGGTGACAGCGGCACTGGGCCGGCAGTACTTTGCCCCGAACTGGGAGTTCTCCTACCACGAACGGGGTGAGGATCTGAACCTCGCGCGCGTCGAACACGACCCCCGGGAGATACAGGGCCACGAGTACGTCTGGTGGCAGGCACACGTCCGTGGATGGGAGCAGGATGATGGCTCGGTCCGTCTCCGTCCCCACTACGAACTCGAACCGACCGAGTACGACCAGGACCACATCGACGGTATCGGTCTGGACGTGACCCCGGGCCTCGAGCAGGTCGCACAGGCACTCGACGCGGAAGGAATTTCCTACGAGCGCCACGAAGACCTGCCCGCCGGCGGCGACACCTGACTGCGTACCGCTGTCGCTAGTTCGTCTGTTCGTCGGAAGGGCGTCTGCGAACCTCGACGGTGCGGTCGCTCTCGACGGTCACTTCACACCCGCTGTACTCGAAGACGATACGTCCGGCTTCCCCGCCCGTGTCTACGAACAGATCGTCGAGCGCGTCAGCGTTGACGACGGCGCTCAACGGCGGATTCAGTTCGGTCGGGTCCACGCCCTTGGCGTCGGCTACCGCGTCGAGCACTGCGCCACTGAGTTTCAATCCACGGCCGGCTTGAGGCATGCGTTTCGTATGGAGATATACATATATATTAATTGTGGTTTCGATGATCTTCGATACGGTTTACTACCTGTTCGGAGTCGGCTACTGTCGGCGTTGTACCGCGCTGATGGTTGCTTACGTCGGAGGCGAGCTGATCGAGAGCGATCGCTCGCTACCACGCAGCAGGATTGCGGCCGCTCGTCGGACGGTATATGGTCGCCCCGGCCGAACCGGGCCTATGGGACTGCTGGACACGCTGACCGGGGTCGGGGAGGACAGCGTCGGGCTGTTCGTCGACGGCCCGAACGTCCTCCGGGAGGAGTTCGACGTGGACCTCGACGAGGTTCGCGCACTGGCCACGGAGGAGGGACGGGTCGCGATGGCACGCCTGTACCTCGACGAGCACGCGCCGCCGGAACTCGTCCAGGCCGCGGAGGCGCGGGGGTTCGAGGTGGTGACCACCAGCGGCGACGTGGACGTCCGCCTGGCGGTCGACGCGACCGCTGCGGCCACGGCTGGCGACCTCGACGTGCTCGTGGTCGTCTCGCGGGATACCGATTTCAAGCCCGTTCTGGAGCGGGCCGCCGCGCAGGGTATCGAAACCGTGGCAGTCGCGCCGGGCGCACACGGCCGCTCGGACGCGCTCCGGAACGCCGCCCAGCGGGCTGTCACGCTCGACGAGTGACGCGCCGCTGACCAGTGACGGAACGCGAGACGAACCCCTTTTGCGGACCGGCCCCGCAGGCGGTGACATGACGGCGTTCGAGCCGATTCTGGACAACCACATGCACCTGGACCCGGTCAACGGCAAGGGTGCCGCGGCCGCAGAGGAGTTCGCGGCCCGCGGCGGCACGCACCTGCTCGTGCTCAACAAGCCCTCCTGGTATCTCGTGGGCGAGGTGGGGGACCCCGAGGACTTCCGCGAGGTCTTCGAGATCACGATCGACGTCGTGGCGGACGCGAGCGATCTGCTGGACGGGCGGGCATGGCCGGTGCTGGGCGTCCATCCTGCCCTCATCTCGCGGCTGGTCGACGATGGATATACACCCGGGGAGGCTCGCGACCTGATGCAGTCGGGACTGGACGTCGCCGCCGAGTACGTCGCCGACGGGCCGGTGCTGGCGCTCAAGAGCGGCCGGCCACACTACGACGTGAGCGACGAGGTGTGGGCGGCCTCGAACGAGGTGATGCAGTACGCGTTCGAACTCGGGGCGGAGGTCGGCTCGGCGGTCCAGCTCCACACGGAGGGCGGCGAGGACTTCACCGAGGTCGCCGAGTGGGCCGAAGACTGCGGCCTCCCCCGCGAACGGGTCGTCAAGCACTACGCGGGGGGACCGGTCGAGGGGCCGATCCCGAGCGTCATCTCCAACAAGGACGCCCTCGAGGCTGCGGCCGAGGACGGCGACCCCTTCCTGATGGAGACGGACTTCATCGACGACCCCGACAGACCCGGTGCCGTGCTCGGGCCCAAGACCGTGCCGCGGCGCGTCGAGTGGCTCGCCGAGCACGGCTACGAGGACGCACTCCGGACGGCACACGTCGAGACGCCCGCGCGCGTCTACGGGATCGACACCGAGGAGACGCTGTCGTAAGTATTGCCCTGCCTGGAGCCGGACATCGAACCGGAGCACGCGGTGCGAAAGCCATAACCCCCGAGACACACACGGGAGTATATGAGCAACCCGCCGGGGGAATACTACACCGAGGAACGGTGGCAAAACTGGATCGAACGCGTCCGGGAGGAGGACGTCGACGCGGAGGACGAGGACTCCGCGCGCCTGCTGTTGAACCTCCAGGACGACACCGCCATCGCCGTCGCGAAGATCATCACCGACCACGACGACGGCGACCTCGACGAGGAGACCGCGCTGGCGAAACTGGAAACCATCGAGGGCATCGTTCTCGACGAGGTCCAGTTCGACGACGAGGAGACCGCCATGCTGATAGACGGCGTCCAGACGTCGCTGATGTGCGTTCTCTACGCCGCCAAGGAGTACGTCGCGGGGAGACCTGCCGCCGAGGGCTCCGTCGCGGAGTACGTCGAGGCGGCGGCCGACGCCGAGGCCGAGGACGACCTCGACGCCGCACTGGGTTACTGCGTCCAGGCCGGGACCCGCATCATCGACGGCGCCGAACTCGACCTCGACACGATCGAGGAACTGGAGTTCGGGCTGGTCGCGGAGTGGGTCAACGGGCTCGACAGCCTCCAGACGGCCATGAGCGACCCCGAGGTCGTCGAGGAAGACGAGTAGCGCGGGCGCACTCCCCCGGTGTTGCGAACGGTCTGACCGGCAATTCCTTCGACAATCGACGAACTCCTAGTCGACACTCACTTATGGGTGGTGCGCGGACCTGGGTGTATGAACGAGGTCGGCATCGACGGCGTCGAGATACGGACAGGCAAACTGCAACTGGACCTCGCGGAGACGTTCGCGCCCGCACAGGGCGAGGATCCCGGGAAGTACACGAAGGGGCTGGGGCTGCGGGCCTCGTCGCTCCCCGACGTCTACGAGGACATCGTGACGATGGGAGCGAACGCGGCCCACCGGCTGATGGAGCGCAAGGGCGTCGACCTGGAAGACATCGGACGCATCGACGTGGCGACCGAGAGCGCCTTCGACAAGTCCAAGCCGGTCTCGACGTACGTCGCGGGCTGTCTCGAGCAGGTGTTTGCCGGCGACCTCCACCACGCAAACAAGGGCGAGCGCAAGTTCGCCTGCGTCTCGGGCACGCAGGCGCTCGACGACGCGTTCAACTGGATCCGGGCCGGGCGCAGCAGGGGCCGGAAGGCGCTGGTCATCGCGACCGACACCGCTCTCTACGAGCGCGACGACCCCGGCGAGGCCACCCAGGGAGCCGGCGCGGTCGCGATGCTCATCGACGAGGACCCGGACGTCGCCTCCTTCAGCACGCTCCAGGGCTACGGGAGCGCCGACGAGACGGACTTCCTCAAGCCAAACCAGCAGTTCCCCAGCGTCGACGGCAAGCGGTCGATGCAGGTCTACCTGGCGCGGATGCGCGAGGCCCTCGAGGACCTCGAGACGGCCGGGGCCGACACGCACCCCGACAACTTCGCACTCATCCCGTTCCACACGCCGTTCCCGGGGATGGTCAAGAAGGCCGCAGTGCTTGGCTACCGCCACTGCATCCGCGGGACAGACATCGAGGCCGAGATCGCCGACGAAATCGGCCGCCAGCCCCGCCCCGAGGCATTCGACGACGGGGAGGCCTACCTCGACGCGCTCAAGGAGTACACCGACAAACTCGCCGAGACGACACAGTACGCCGAGTGGTACGAGCGGACGGTCGCGCCGACGCTCGGCATCTCCGAGCACGTCGGTAACTGGTATACGGGGTCGGTCCACATCGCCCGCGCGGCGGGGCTGAAGGCCGCCGCCGAAGACGCACGGGACCTGACCGGCCAGCAGATGCTCGTCGCCTCCTACGGCAGCGGCGCGCAGGCCGAGATCCACGCCGAGACCATCCAGCCGGGCTGGGCCGACGAGATCTCGCAACTCTCGATCGACGAGCAGATCCAGAACCGGTACGACCTCAGCTTCGAGGAGTACGAGCAGATCCACGACGTCCACAACCACGACGCCGAGACGGACCTTGAACCCCTGACCACGCCCGACGGCGAGTTCGTCTTCGACGGCTGGGGCCGGATGGGCGAGCGCAAGTACACCTACGTGGAGTAATCCCTCCTGCCAGCAGAGGGCACGCCCACCAGCCTACGGAAGGTCCCGGAGCCCGTCGAGCATTTCGTCCAGCGGCGTCTCCGAGACAGCCAGCGAGAAGCCCTCGATGCGGGCCAGGTCGGGAGCGTGTTCCCAGAGGTCGTCCGCCGAGAGCCCGTGCAGGACGACGGCGTTCGGGGTGGGCGTGACCACGCGCAACGCGACCAGCGGCGACTCCCCGCGGGTGACGTTCGTGAATACGAGCGCGCGATTGGTCGACTGGCCATAGAGGTCGTAGAACTCGTCGCCAGAGAGACGCTGGATGACCTCTATGCTGTCGATGACGGTGTGCCCGGCGATGGTGTCGCGCTCGCCGGAGATGAGTTCCGCCGCCCCGATGGCGTCGTGGTAGCGCTCGATCGGGATGTTGGCCGCGTACTCCCGGAGGTCGTGGACGACGTCGCTGTCGAACCCGGCCGAGAGGACGCGTGCGTGCTGGCGGATGTGGCTCGCCCCGCGCTCCTCGTCGATGTCGAGGATGGCGTCGACGACCCGCCTGACGACCTCGATGCCGGGGTTCTCGCGCCGACCGCTCTCGTAGTCCGAGACGACCGACGGCGAGACGTCGAGCTGGGTCGCCAGGTCGGTCTGAGGGATCTCGAAGTCGGTGCGCCACTTCCGCAGCGTGGCCCCCGGATCGTCGCTGAGCGCTACCTCGCCGGCGATCTTCTCCGCCAGTTCGTCGCGTGGCCCCCGCATGGACGCGAACGTCACCCGACTCGACAAAAAGACTATCGAAACACCGTTCGACAGCTGACGTAGTCGATGTCGAGGCCGGGCCCGGGCAAAACCGCTCCGCAACCACTAAACGCCACTCGCACCTTCCTCCGGTAATGACCGACTGGACGGAGAAATACCGCCCGTCGTCGCTCTCGGAGATCCGCGGCAACAACTCCGCCCGGGACGACCTCCGCGAGTGGGCGGAGACCTGGGACGACCACCGCGAGGCGGCGATCGTCCACGGCTCGCCGGGGGTCGGAAAGACCTCCGCGGCCCACGCGCTGGCGGCTGACATGGGGTGGGACCACATCGAACTCAATGCGAGCGACTCCCGGACGAAAGACGACATAGAGCGTCTCGCGGGGCGAGCCTCCCGGAACGCCACGCTCGGAGCGTCCGAGCGCCAGCTCGTCATCGTCGACGAGGCCGACAACTTCCACGGCAACGTCGACCGAGGCGGGTCGCGGGCGGTCACGGATATCGTCAAGTCGGCCGACCAGCCCATCGTCCTGATCGCCAACGACTACTACGAGATGTCCAACGCCCTCCGGAACGCCTGCCAGGAGATCGAATTCCGCGACGTCTCGGCGCGGTCGATCGTGCCCGTCCTCCGGGACATCTGCCGGAAGGAGGACATCGCGTTCGACGACGAGGCCTTGGAGGCCATCGCCGAGATGAACAGCGGCGACCTGCGGGGTGCCATCAAGGACCTCCAGGCACAGGCCGAGGGCCGCGACCGGATCACCGCCGATGACGTGGTGACGGGCGAGCGCGACCGGACGCGGGGCGTCTTCGACTACCTCGATACGGTCATCAAGGAGGCCGACGCCCAGGAGGCACTGGAAGCCTCCTACGACGTCGACGAGACGCCCGACGACCTCATCAACTGGATCGAGGACAACATGCCCAAGGACTACCACGGCGAGGAACTGGCCGCCGCCTACGGCTTTCTCGCCGACGCCGACCGGTGGCTCGGGCGGGTGCGCGCGACCCAGAATTACACGTTCTGGCGGTACGCGGCGGACAACATGACCGCCGGCGTGGCCGCCGCACGCCGCGAGCCGAAGGGCGGGTGGACCCGCTACAGCCCGCCCAGCTACTGGTCGAAACTCGGGCGGACCCGCGGCACGCGTGACAAACGCGACTACATCGCACGCAAGGTCGCCGAGGCCAACGGCGTCTCGACGGGCACGGCACGCCGGGAGATTATGCCCCACCTGGCGGCGATGACCCACCACTGCAAGAACCGCGAACTCACGGTCGCGATGGCCGCCCGGTACGACCTCGAAACCGAGCACGTCGCGTTCGTCACCGGGAGCGGGGAAGACACCAACAAGGTCCAGTCCATCGTCGAGGACGCCCGCCGGCTCCGGGAGGAACTGGCAGTCGAGGGGTCAGAGGGCGCTTTCAGCGGGAGCGCCGAGGGTTCGGTAGCCGGGACCGACACCGACGGTCCCGAGGGCGATGCGGTCGAGACGACGAGCCCCGAAGACGCGGACGCGGACACGGATACCGGCGCGGACGGAAGCGTCGACACCGGCGGGGATGGGCGAGAGGGTGATGGCGACGAGGCCGACGACGGCCAGCAGTCCGGGCTATCGGATTTCGTCTAGCGCCGACGTCCGTGGCCGTCTGTCTGCCAGTTCGGATATCGTCCGTCCGTCGGTTCGGACGACGCCCGTGCATTCATGGCCCGGCCAGCCCAAGGGCCGGTGTGACGAGAGTCGAGACAGGGGCCCGGCTTCACTTCGGGTTCCAGAACCTCGCGCTGGCACACGACCGCCTCTACGGTGGCGTCGGCGTCGCCCTGTCCGAGCCGCGGCTGGTCGTCGAGGCCGAGCGGGCCGAGTCACTCGACGTGGACGATCCGGACGCCACGGAGTTC
>JAHENO010000287.1 GCA_018609945.1 Haloarculaceae archaeon
CCCCCGAACGCGTCGACGAGATCGTCGAGACCCACGGCCTGCCGGCCCGGACCCCCAACACCATTACCGACCCTGCGGAACTCCGGGCCGAACTCGAGACGGTCCGCGAGCGGGGGTACGCGTTCAACTTCGAGGAGTCGGTCGAGGGGCTCCACGCCGTCGGCGCGCCCATCACCGACGAGGACGACCGCGCCATCGGCGCGATCAGCATCTCCGGCCCGGCCAACCGCCTCAGCGGCACCCGACTCCGCGAGGACCTCCCCGACCTCCTGCTCGGCGTGGTCAACGAGATCAGCATCAACCTCGCCCACGCGTGATCGGTCGGGGACTCCGCACCCGTGGCCGGGTCGCCCCCGTCCACGCACAGCCGGTTCGAGTGAATCGAACCCACGCGGCCCCCACTGACGCCTCCGTGGTCCGACCGTTTCCGCCCTTGCCGCCGGTGGATGGACGGTTTCCCTGACGCCGGCGAATTACATGCGTATATCCGTAACGACGTCTCCCGGTCGTTCGCCGGGTACGCTCGGTTTCGCTCTCTCGAAGACAGCCCCCGGGACGCTGCCGGCTGGCTACTCGCCGCGCCACTCGGGGTCGCGGTCCTCGAGGAACGCGTCGATGCCCTCGTTCTTGTCGTCGGTGGCGAACAGTTGCGCGAACAGTTCCGCCTCGTACTCGATGCCACTCTCCAGGTCCATCCGCGCGGCGGCCTTGACTGACTTTTTCGCGAACTCCAGGGCCACCGGGCTGTGCTCGGCCATCGACGCCGCGAGGTCGTAGACGCGCTCGTCGAAGCCCTCGCCGTGGACCTCCTCGACGAGACCGATCTCGGCGGCCTCCGCGGCGTCGACGAGTTCCCCCGAGAGTATCAGCCGCATCGCGTGGCCCTCCCCGACCAGTCGGGGGAGACGCTGTGTGCCGCCGCCGCCGGGCATGATGCCCAGCGTGATTTCGGGCTGGCCGAGTTTCGCGTCCTCGTGGGCGACGCGGACGTCACAGGCCTGCATCAGTTCACAGCCGCCGCCCAGCGCGTGGCCGTTGACGCGGGCGATAACGGGCACGGGACAGTCGTCGACCACCTCGTAGACCCGCGGGCGTTTGCTGGCCTCGCGCTGCTGTAGCGCGTCGCGTTCGCGGAGTTCCGTGACATCCGCGCCGGCGACGAACGCCCCCGTCCCCTCTGCGCCCGTCAGCACGACGACGCGGATGTCCTCCTCGCCGTCCTCGATTGCCCCGAAGACGTCTTTCAGTTCGGCCCGCACCTGCGCGTTCAGGGCGTTGCGCGCCTCCGGGCGGTCGATGGCGACGGTGGCGACGTGTTCGAAGCGCTCGCCGACCGTCACCTCGACGGTCCCGCACTCCGTGGCGGTCTCTTCGAGACTCATCGCCCACCACTCTCCCCGTCGCCGTCCCCGCTCGTCCCGACGACCTCGCCGTCCTCCCAGACGTAGAACCCCTCGCCGCTCTTCTTGCCGAGTTTGCCGGCCCGGACCTTCCGTTTGAGGACCTGTGGCGGGCGGAACCGCTCGCCCAGTTCTTCGCGGAGGTACTCGAGGATGTCCAGCCGGACGTCCAGGCCGACGACGTCGCCGAGTTCGATGGGGCCCATCGGGTGGTTGTAGCCCAGTTCCATCGCGGTGTCGATGTCCCGCGGCGCGGCGACCCCCTCCTGGACCATGCGCATCGCCTCGACGCCGAGCGCGACGCCCAGCCGCGAGGACGCGAAGCCCGGCGCGTCGGTCACCTCGACGGCGGTCTTGCCGAGCCCGTCGACGAACTCGTGGGCAGCGGCGAGCGTCTCCTCGGCGGTCTGCTCGGCGACGACGACCTCGACGAGCGCCATGATGTGGACGGGGTTGAAGAAGTGCAGGCCGACGAACCGATCCGGATGGGTAAGGGTGCTTGCGATCTCGGTGACCGACAGCGAGGAGGTGTTCGTCGCGAGGATGGCCTCGTCGTCGACCAGTGCCTCGGCGTCGGTCAGGACACCCTGTTTCAGGTTCACGTCCTCCGGCACCGCCTCGATGACGAGGTCCGCGCCGGCGACGGCCTCTTCCAGGTCGGTGGTGCCCGCGAGGCGGTCGAGGGTCGCCGCCTTCTCCGCGGGAGTGACCTTCTCGCGCTCGACGCCGCCCGCGAGGTTCGCCTCGATTGCTGCCACTCCCTCCTCGACGATCTCCTCCTCGATGTCGCGGATCCAGACGTCGTGGCCGGCCATCGCCGCCACCTGGGCGATGCCGTGGCCCATGGTTCCGGCTCCGAGTACGGCTACGTGCATGGTTGACCGCGAGTGTGCCCGGGGGGAAAAGGTTTGCTCGCGGCCGGCCGCCGATTCACCCGCGCCCGAGGGATTAATGCCCTGTGACGACGACGGCGAAGACATGACCGATACGGACCGGCAAGCGGTGGTCGTCGACGCGGTCCGCACCCCGCAGGGCAAGAAGGATGGCGCTCTGGCGGAGTTGTATCCCGAGGACCTCGTGACGGCACTGCTGGATGCCCTGGTCGAGCGGACGGGCGTTCCCGGCGAGGCGTGGGCTGATTTCCGACTGGGCTGTGCCAACCAGGAGAACGAGCAGGGCCGCAACCTCGCGCGCCAGTCGCTGCTCGCGGGCGGCTTTCCCGAGTCGGTGCCGGGGGCGACGACGACCCGGCTGTGTGGCTCCTCGCTGACGACCCTCGCCGACGCGGCCCGCGCCGTCGAGGCCGGCGACGGCGACGTTTATCCGGTCGCCGGCGTCGAGCACATGTCGCTGGTGCCCTTCTCCGAGTGGCTCCACCCCGCCATCGAGGAGCGGTACGACGCCGACCGGCTGTCGATGGGCCAGACTGCCGAGACGGTCGCCCGCGAGCACGACATCTCCCGGGCGGCCCAGGACCGCTTCGCCCTGCGCTCCCACGAGCGAGCCGTCGAGGCTGGCGAGAGCGGGCGGTTCGACGACGAGGTCGTCCCCGTAGAGACGGAGGCGGGCGTCGTCGAGACCGACGAGGGTCCCCGGCCCGGGACGGATTTCGAGACCCTGCAGGGTCTGCCGACGGTCTTCCGGGACGACGACGCGGCGACGGTCACGCCGGGTAACGCCTCGCCGCTGACCGACGGTGCGGCCGCGCTGCTGGTCACCTCGGCGGCCTACGCCGCCGAGCACGGCCTCGACCCGATGGCTCGCGTCCGCTCGCGTGCCGTGGTGGGCGTCGACCCGCTCGTGATGGGGACGGGTCCGGTGCCGGCGACGCGGGCCGCGCTGGACGAGGCGGGGTTGGCAATCGAGGACCTCGACCTGGTGGAACTCAACGAGGCCTTCGCCGCGCAGGCGCTGTACTGCGTGCAGGAGCTGGGGATTCCCGAGGAGCGGCTGAACGTCAACGGCGGTGCCATCGCGCTGGGCCATCCGCTCGGGTGTTCGGGGGCGCGCATCGCGACGACGCTGCTGCACGAGATGGACAGGCGGGACGCCGATCTTGGACTGGCGACGATGTGTATCGGGTTCGGGCAGGGAATTGCGACCGTGTTCGAGCGGGTGTGAGGGGCTGGATGGTGAGTTCGTGGGGGCGTGGCTGGGGGTGCGACAGAAACTGCTGCTACGAGCCAGAAAGCCCCCGCCGACTCGGGTCCAGGGACTCGCTGCGGTCCTCGCTACGCTGCGGTTCTTACTTCGTCCGGGTTCCCCGAGCCGGCGGCCCCTTTCAGTCCCACCCGACCGCAGCCACGCACCTCCCCACCCGACTGCGCTACTCGGCTCGCGTCGCTCTCACGGTTCGCTTCGCTCACTGTTCGAGCAGTCGGAGACCTCACCGTGTTCGGTCTCCCGCTCGCCTGCGTTGCTCATCCCTCGCGCAGTGTTGTCGCGGCCAGAGCCGCGACAGCGCGCGCCACCGCAGAGCGACCCGGGGAAGGGCAGGCCTGCTGTCAGGCGGGGTGGGATTGAAAGGGGCCGACCGGTCGATTCCTCCCGGGCGAGCCCCGGAGGTCTCGTGAGTGAGCGCAGCGAACGAACGAGACGACGGAAGTCGCAGCCCGCGCAGGAGCGAAGCGACGAGCAGGACCGTCTTCCGGTAGGTCGACCGGTCGGGGGCTTTCTTGCCGTTCGTTTCTGTAATCACTTCACCTCCATGGC
>JAHENO010000288.1 GCA_018609945.1 Haloarculaceae archaeon
GAGCCCGAGCCGGTCACAGATCGCGTCGAGACGGTCGTCGCGGTCGTCGACCTTGTCCATCTTGTTGACCGCCACCACCGGCGGGATACCGACGTCCCGCAGGAAGTGAAAGAGTTCCACGTCGTGGGGCACCTCGTCGGGTCCCGAGTGGCGGTCGATGATGTCTACCGCCGCCTTCCCGTCGAGGACCAGAATTCCCACGAGGATGTTGTCGGCGTACTCCTCGACGTAGCGGACCACGTCGGTCTTGATCTCCTCGCGGACCTCCTCGGGGACACCTTCCATGAACCCGAACCCGGGGAGGTCGGTGATGACGAAGTCCGGGCCCGCCCAGTCGTAGTGGTTGGGCTGCTGGGTCACGCCCGGCCGCCGGCCCGCCGCGAAATCGTGGCCGGTCAGCTCGCGCATCAGCGTGGACTTGCCGACGTTCGACCGACCCACGAGGACCACCTCTGCCTCGCGATCCGGTCGCGTCCCGAACATACTCCGGATTGGCCCCGGAGAGCGATAAGGCTGTCAGTTCCTGCTCGACTCTCCGAGCCGGTCTCTGTCTTGCAGGTACGCAGCCACGCCGATGACGTTCACGAGCGGGAGGGCAGCAGCGTGGATCCAGACCGCCTCGACGTCGTCCCCCCGCCGGCGCATGTCGATCCAGACGGCGAGTGGTGCGATCAGGTCGATCGAGAGAAGGACCGCCGCGGCGACACGCAGCCCCCGGGAGTACGACGAGAGCAGTGTCGTGTCGGCGACCAGGCTGTACGCGAGCACCGCGACGACGACACCGATGGCGACCAGTTCCGGGAGCAACAGGAGATGGAGAACGCGGTCGGTTTCGGGGTCGGCCATCCCTCTGCCCTCCGGATGGCTCTCCGAAACGTCTTGCTACTTCGGCGGGCAATCCGGCGGACTGGAACCGCGGTCCGGAGAAGACGGGTAGCCCGGTGACCGGAGCGATCGTCCCTCCAGAATATATTAACCGGAGCCACCCGACCCGGCACACGTGCGACTCCTCCAGGTCACCATCCCGGCGGGCAAGCGCGAGGCTGCGCTGTCGACTCTCGACGACGAGGGTGTCGACTACGCCGTCACGGACGAGACGAGTGGCCGCGAGTACGCCGCAGTCGCGTACGCCCCGCTGCCGAAAGGCGCCGTCGAACCCGTGTTAGAGTCGCTCCGGGAGGTCGGCCTCGGCGACGAGGCGATCACCGTGGTCGTCGAGGCCAACACCGTCGTCTCCCGGCGGTTCGAACAGCTCCAGGAGCGCTACGCCGAGGAGGAGGATCCGGACCGCATCGCCCGCGAGGAACTCACGGCTGCGGCGGGCAGCCTCGCCCCCTCTCTCCAGACGTACGTCGTCATGACCGTCGTCAGTGCGCTCATCGCGACGGCGGGGCTGTTGCTCGACTCCCCGGCGGTCGTCGTGGGGTCGATGGTCATCGCGCCCCTGGTCGGGCCGGCGATGGCAGCGAGCGTCGGGACCGTCGTCAACGACCGGGAGATGTTCCGGCGCGGCGTCCGCCTGCAGGTCATGGGGCTCGTCGTTGCAGTCGCGACCGCCGCGGTCTTCGCGCTGGTGGTCCGGCAGACCCACCTCGTGCCGCCGCTCGCGGACGTGACCTCGGTGCCCGAGATACGCGAGCGGGTCGCGCCGGATTTCCTCTCGCTGGTGGTTGCGCTGGGTGCCGGCGCCGCCGGCATCGTGAGCCTCACTTCCGGGGTCTCGACGGCGCTCGTGGGCGTCATGATCGCGGTGGCGCTCATTCCCCCGGCCGCGACCGTCGGCATCGGCATCGCGTGGGGCGCGCCGCTCGTTTCGCTCGGGTCGGGCGTGCTCATGCTCGTGAACGTCCTCTCGATCAACCTCGCTGCCCTGATCGTGCTCTGGTACTCCGGGTATCGCCCCGAGCACTGGTTCCGGGAGGGCGACGCCAGGACCGCGACGATCAAGCGGGTGGGGGTGCTGGTGGTCGCCATCGTCGTCCTCTCGGCGTTTCTCGGCGGGGTGACCTACGACTCCTACACCACGGCGACGACTGCCGAGGACATCAGCGTCGACGCCGAGGAGGTTGTGACTGCCTTCGACGCGACCGTCGAGTACGATGTCGAACTGCTCGACGTCCAGGTGGAGCACTCCAACGCGGTGGTGTTTCGCCAACCCCGGTCCGTCGTCGTGGTGGTCGGCGTCCCGCCCGATCGGTCGGTCACGGGCCTGGCCGACCGGATCGACGAGCGAGTCGACGAGACCGCCGGCCGTGACGTCCGCACGCAGGTCCGGTATGTCACCACCGAGGCGGCGCCATCGACGACACGGACGGATCGCTCGCTGGCGGCGCCGGCCCCCGTTGCGGGATGACCGTGTCCGGGGTCCTAAAGCGACCGAGAGACGGCTCTTGCGGAACACGTCGAACGGGCGTCATCGACGCTGCACTACCCGTTCGAGCCTGCAGAGTGGCGAGTCACCGCGGTTCTCGATGGGAACGAGGTGCCTTTCGGCCGGTGACGGACCCAGAGTGGTTACAGCAGGTCGTCCGGGAATCGGCCGTTGTTCGCGGCGAGCAGGTGGAGAACCGGTTCGATCTCCTCGAACTGTGGCCCCCGCGAGACCGTCCCTGTGTCCCGGTCCCACTCGATAACTCCCGCCTGTTGTAATTTCGGAAGGTGTCTGTGGCGGAGCTGGATTTCCATCTGCCGCCGTGCTCGTTCGTCGGAGCCTGAGCCAATCTCGGGTGTGGGACCCGAGTGATCCCCTCCTGGGTGCCGTGATCGTGCCTGGCCACGCGGCAGAATCGCGTCCGGGAGGTGGATGGAGTCAGTGTCGCACAGCGAAAAAAGGATACGTCTGCGGTCACCGTCGGCAAGCAAATTGAACAGCGTGTCCGTTGCCCCCATGTACTCTAAGACCTGGTTACAGCTACATAAGTATTTACCGCTCTATAAGTATCCTACGGTTACCGGGTGTACTGCGTCCGCGGTTCCGGTATGCACCCAGTCGGCGAGCACATGAGACGCCCGATGACGGTTTCGCCAGGTGAATCGAGAGCAGAAGTACCGTCGTAGGCAGTCGGTACTTGCCACACCTCGTGGCCCGACGTCGCAGGCGAGCAGGTGGCGCGCAGTCTGCTGTGCCCTATCCCTCGAACGGCAGGTCCGGTTCGTAGCCCACCGCCTCGATGGCCGCCGCGAGGACCGCCTCGACGTTCTCGCCGTCGGTGACGCTCATGTAGTGGTCAGCCGCCACGTCCCGCGAGCGGTCGGCCTTGTTGCACACCGAGATGACCGGGACGTCGAAGCGCTCCCGGACGTCCGCGAGCAGGTCGCGCTGGACGTCGACCGGGTAGCCGCACTCGCCGCTGGCGTCCAGCAGGACGAGCACTGCGTCGGCGGCGTGGGTCAGCGCGCTGACTGCCTGCGACTCGATGTCGTTGCGTTCGGCGGGCGGGCGGTCGAGCAGGCCCGGCGTGTCGACGAGCTGGTAGCGGATGTGTTCGTGCGTCACGTGCCCCACGTTGATGCGGGTGGTCGTGAAGGGATAGCTCGCGGTTTCGTTGTCCGCGCGCGTCACCGCGTTCACGAACGAGGACTTGCCGACGTTGGGGTAGCCCGCGACGACGATGGTCGGCTTCTCGGGGCGGATGTCCGGCAGGCCGCGCAGCTGTTCGCGTGCCTCGACGAGCGCGTCGATGTCGTCCTCGATCTCTTCGACGACGTCGGCCAGCCTCGCGTAGGCCTGCTTGCGGAGTTTGCGTGCCGTGTCCGGATCGCTCGACAGTATCCGTCCCTCGTACTCCTGGCGGATGTCAGTCGCCTTCCGGCTGGCCCACCCGAGTTCGTTGAGGTGGGTCCGGAGATCGTCGACGTCGGCGATGGCGTCGGCCAGGTCGCGGTAGAAGGGGTCCAGGGCGTCGAAGTCCGGCCAGCCCGTCACGACGTTCTCGAGGTTGTCCGAGAGGATGTTGGCCGCAGTCCCCAGCATCGACTGCTGGGCGTCGACGCCGGACTTTGCGCGGCCGGCGCGTGCTCCCCTGGAGAACGCTTTGTCGAGGAGTTCTTCGGCTGTCAGCGTCGCCGGCAACTCCTCGAAGGGCTGTGTCATTGCCGAGCCGTAGACGATGGGGCCGTATAAGGGCGTCCGTTGGTGGTCGCTCCCGTGCCGTCTGTCGGGCCGACAGCCTCTTTCCTGCAGGCTGCGAACGGACGGACATGACAGACTGGCGTGCCGTCCTGATCGGGTTTCTCGTGGGCGTCGTCTCCGGTCTCGTCGCATTCGCGCTTCCGGTGATCGGCCACGTCGGTGCCGGTCTGGTCGCGGGGTTCGTGGCGGGAATCGTCGCCGGCGGCGGCCTCGCGAGCGGCGCCTGGCACGGCCTGCTCGCCGGCGCGCTGGGCGGACTCGTCCTCGCACTGCTGTTCGGCCTCCTGGGTGCGGTCGTCGGCCTCGGCCTCGGCGGTCCGGTCGGCGGGCTCCTCGGGGGTGCGGGCGCATTCGTCGCCGCTGTTCTCATCGCGCTCGTCTTCGCCATCGACAGCGCGATCGCCGGTGCGGTCGGCGGGCTGATCGCCGGGTAGTCACCGCCGGTCGGCCAGTTCCGCCCGCAGGTCACCGAGGTCCATCTCGTGCATCGCCAGCAACACGAGCAGGTGATAGACGATGTCTGCGGACTCGTGAGCGATGGCGTCGCGGTCCCCGTCTTTGGCCGCCAGCAGCAACTCGGTCGTCTCCTCGCCCAGTTTCTCCAGCACGGCGTTCTCGCCTTTCTCGTGTGTGAACAGCGACGCGGTGTAGGAGTCCTCGGGTAACCGCTCCTTGCGGTCCTCGATGACTGCGAACACTTCCTCGACGATGTCGTCGGTGTCCTCGCCGTGACTGTCGCTCATACCCGTACACTCGTGGCCGACGCCTTCAGACCGTCGAACCACCGGAATGCCCCGGTGACACCCTACGCGGTCTGTGGCGTCGCCTCGAAGAAGGCGAGGTCGTGAATCCGCGAATCGCCGGTGAGTTCCGGGTGGAACGAGGTGCCCACCACCGGCCCCTGCCGGACGGCAACCGGGTACTCCTCCCAGGTGGCCAGCACCTCGACGTCCGGGCCGACGTCGCTGACGACCGGCGCGCGGATGAACACCGCGGGGAACGGCTCGTCGAGGCCGGTCACGTCGAGTGGCGCCTCGAAGCTGTCCTTCTGGCGGCCGAAGGCGTTGCGCTCGACGGTCACGTCGAGGACGCCCAGTTCGTCGACGCGGTCGTCCTGGGGGTCCGTCGAGGCGACGATCAGTCCCGCGCAGGTCGCGAGCATGGGCTTGCCGGCCTCGACGTGGGCGACAATCTCGGGGGCGATGCCCTCGCGGTCGAGCAGCCGCGAGATGGCTGTCGACTCGCCGCCCGGCATCAGCAACACGTCACACTCGGGGACGATTCCGGCGGTGCGGATCTCGCGGACGTCGGGCTCCTCGCCGTGGGCACGCGCGGCGCGTTCGATGGCGGCGGCGTGTTCGCTGACGTCGCCCTGGACGGCCACCACGCCAGCGGTCAGACTCATGCCAGCCTCTAGGGAGAGTCCGACGAAAAAGTTCCCGATTGTTCGCCGGTCGCGCCTCCGGCCGTTCAATCGTCCGCCACGGCTGCCGTCTCGGTTTCGGTCTCGGTTTCGGTCTCGGACTCGACGGTGGCTGTCAGTTTTGTCGTCTCTGTGCTGTCCGCCCCGGGCAGGGACGTGTACATGAACCCGCGGCTCGCGTTGTAGTTCGTCATTGACGGGCATGGGAAAGTCTCGCACATAAGTCTCTCCCTTAGTGTGTATAATGGCGTATAATCAGACCAGTCATCCGTGCTGTCCGCCGCCCGCCCGGAGCCGCGAGAACTCGGTCCGGATAGCCTGCCGTTTCAGCAGGACGAAGCCGACGAGGATGAGGAGGAATCCCGCCACGGTGTGGACGGTCGGCGTCTCGCCGAGTACGGCCAGCCCCGTGACAGCCGCGACCACTGGCGCGGCGTAGGAGACGAGGTTGATCTCGATGGGTCCCAGACGGTCCAGCAGTTCGAAGTAGATGAGGAACCCGAGCGCGCTCGCCACGACGACCAGATACAGCAACGCGACCACCGCCTCCGTGGTCCACCTGACCTCGCCGATCGATTCGGCCAGCCCGAGGCTCGCGGCGTGCATCAGGGCCGCGCCGACGAGCATCGACCACGCTTCCATCGTCTCGATCGGGAGTTCGCCGTTCACGCGCCGGGTGAGCACGCTCCCGAGGGCAAAGGAGGCGGCGGCGAGAAACACCAGGAACAGCGAGACGGTCCGGGCGTTCAGGAGGTTGCCGGGGTCCGGATTACTCAGGACGCCGACCCCGACGAACCCGACGAGCAGGCCGACAGTGCCCACGAGCGTGAGCCGTTCGTCGGGCAGGAACGCACGCGCAAAGCCCGTCGTGAGGATCGGGGAGAGGCTCACGATAATCGCGGCAGCGGCGCTGGTCGTGCCCTGTTCGCCGACGAACAGAAAGGCGTGGTAGGCGGCGATCATCAGACTGCCACCGATCCCGACCAGCACCCACTCCTCGCGGGTCCGGGGTCGCCAGCGGTCGGTCGCGTACACCGCGTAGCCCAGGATGAGCAGGCCGGCCAGGTCGTATCTGAACGCCGCGAACAGCACCGGCGGAAAGAATTCCAGACCGGCCTTGATCGCGGTGAAGGCACTCCCCCACGCGACGGCGAGGACGACGAACAGCAGGGCGTTTCTGAATCGCATCATATCAACTGCATCTGGCTACCGTATCGCGTTGCTCGAAATGCCCGGACTAGCTGGAAACCTCGCACCGAAGCGGGGAGCGGTCACCTGGCTCTGAGCCGCTCATCTTGGTACTGGCGGGCGTAGTCGACGAAGTTGTCGAGGCTGCGAAGCCCCGTCTCGCCGCTCTTCTCGGGGTGGAACTGCGTCCCCATCACCGTACCTGTCTCGTCGACGCCGATGGCCGCGAAGTCGAACCCGTAGTCACAGGAGGCGACGGTGTGGGCGTCAACCGCGGACCCATAGGAGTGGACGAAGTAGGCGTACGCGCCGTCCTCGATGCCGTCGACAATCGGGTGATCCTGTTCGACTGTGAGTTCGTTCCAGCCCATGTGGGGTACTTTCACGCCGTCGGTCGGAAGTCGTTCGACGCGCCCGTCGAGCAGGTCCAGGCCGGGAATCGTTTCGCCCTCGGGAGCGCCCTCCGTGCTCTCGGTGAACATGAGCTGAAAGCCCACGCAGATACCCAGAATCGGCGTCTCCTCGGCTGCCTCGACCAGGACATCGTGGAATGGCTTCGAGTTGCGGATACACTCCTCGAAGGCGCCCACCCCCGGGAGGACCAGCGCCTCCGCCGCGGCGATCTCGGCCGGGTCGTCCGAGATACTGACCGACGCGTCGGCCCGCTCCAGGCCGCGCTGCAGGCTCCGGAGGTTCCCCACGCCGTAGTCGATGACGGTGACGTTCACACCGCCGTTTCGGCTGACGGGGGCTTATCGGTTTTCACTCGCCCGCGCTTCGTGCTTCGTCGGTATCCCCCACGAGGCTCTCGACCGCCTCCTCTTCGACGAGACTCTCGACGTACTTTGCGACGACGTCGATCTCGACGTGGACCGGGTCGCCGACCTCCTTCTCCGAGAGGGTCGTCAGGTCGTAGGTTTCGGGGATGATGGCGACCTCGAAGGTCTCCCGGTCACAGGCGGCGACCGTGAGGCTGATGCCGTCGACGGCGATGGACCCCTTCTCGAAGACGTACCGCGCCTGACCCGGTGGAATCGAGAAGGTGTACCGCCAGTCCTCGCCGACGCGCTCGACGTCGAGTACCTCGCTGGTGCCGTCGACGTGTCCCTGCACGAAGTGGCCGTCGAGGCGCCCGTCGGCGGGGAGCGCGCGCTCCAGGTTGACCGCGTCGCCGGCCTCGAGGTCCCCGAGGTAGGTCCGGTCGACGGTTTCGGCGGCCAGGAACAGCGAGAACCATCCCTCGCCGTACTCCTCGACGGTCAGGCAGGCACCGCTGACGCTGATGCTCTGCCCCTCCTGGAGGTCATCGAAGGTCGTGCCGACGCGCAACCGCCGCCCACCCTCGTCTTCCTCGACGGCCAGCACCTCGCCGGTCTCCTCGACGATGCCGGTGAACATGGGCGGGCTTGGCTTCCCGCCGGCCAAACGCTTTCGGTCCGAGGGCTAGAGGACGAGCGCGACCAGTCCGACGACCACCAGCACGACAAGCAGCGCGACGAACGCGACGATCATCGTCCCGATGGAGACCGTGTGCTGCATACCGGACGCTGGTCGGGGTGTGAGTTATAATCCCCGGCTTCTCCGGGCCGCCAGACCCCCCTCAGACCAGGTGAAACTCGATGGCTGCCCCCTGCCCGAAGCCGACGCACTCCGTCGCCAGCCCCAGTTCGGCTCCCCGGCGGTTCATCTCGTGGACGAGCGTGACCGGCAGGCGCGCGCCGGACGCTCCGAGCGGGTGGCCGATCGCGATGGCGCCGCCGTTGACGTTGTAGCTGTCGTCCGGGAAGCCCAGTTCCGCCTGGCAGTGCAGACACTGGCTCGCGAACGCCTCGTTGAGTTCGACGAGGTCGTACTCGCCGGGCTCGCGGCCGGTCCGTTCGCACAGCCCGCGGACGGCAGGCACCGGCCCGACGCCCATCACGGTCGGGTCGACGCCGGCGACGTTGTGATCACCGACCTCGGCGAGAACGTCGAGGCCACGTTCCTCGGCGAACGCGCGGCTGGTCACGAGGACCGCAGCCGCGCCGTCGGTGATCTGCGAGGCGTTGCCCGGCGTGACCGTGCCGTCCGATTTGAACACCGTGGGCAGGTCCGCGAGTTTCTCCAGGCTGGTGTCCGGGCGGATTCCCTCGTCTTTTTCGACGAGACCATCGTCGGTTTCCACGGGGACGATTTCGTCGTCGAACCGGCCAGACTCCGTCGCGTCGGCGGCCCGGCGGTGGCTCCGGAGGGCGTATTCGTCCTGCTGCTGGCGGGTGATATCGTACTCCTCGGCGACTTTCTCGGCGGTCATGCCCATCCGGAGTTCGCCGACGTTGTACACCTCGGCCAGCCGGGGGTGGATGTTGTGGGTGTTCTCGCCCATCGGCACGCGGGACATCGACTCGACGCCCCCCGCGAGGAGACACTCCCGCTGGCCCGCGGCGACCGCGTCTGCCGCCCGCATGATCGCTTCCGCCGAGGAGGCACACCACCGGTTGATGGTGCTGGCGGGCACCGATTCCCCCAGTTCCGAGAGGAGTGCGATCACCCGCGCCACGTTGTTTCCCTGCTCGCCGCGTTGCTGGGCACACCCCCACAGGAGGTCGTCGACGGCCCCGCCCCCCAGGCCGGTCCGCGCGAGTATTTCGTCGACCAGGGGGATCGAGAGGTCCTCGCTGCGTACCTCCGCGAAGGCGCCGTCTTCCCTGCCGAAGGGTGTCCTGACCGCCTCGACGATGACTGGTGTCGCCATGCCGGCACCTCGGGCCGGAATGGGTTAAACGCTCACCCGCAGCCGGGACGGAGGGTCTAAGACCTGGGCCCGCGAGGAGCGAGCCATGAGCGACCCCGACATCGTCGTCTTCCGTCACAGCGTCCACGGCCGCAGCCCGGAGGCCTACGCCGACATCCTTCGCGAGCGGTTGCCCGACCGCGACGTCCGGCTGGCCGACACCCGCGAGCGTGTCCTGGAACTGATCGAGGAGGCACCGGTGGTCACCGGCGCGTACCTCTCGGAGGCGGAACTCGACCGCGCCGAGAACCTCGAACTGTTCGCGTGCATCTACGCCGGCGTCGGCCACCTCCCGCTCGATGCCCTGGAGGCACAGGACGTCGCCGTGACGAACGGCTCCGGCGTCCACGGGCCCAATATCGCCGAGTACGCCCTCGGCGCGCTGTTGACGTTCACGCGCGGATTTCACCGCGCCTGGCAGCGCCAGCGACGCCGGGAGTACCGCTCGTTCCAGACCCGCGAACTGACCGGCGCGACGGTTACCGTCGTGGGCCTCGGCGCAATCGGGCGGACAGTTATCGACCGACTCGAACCGTTCGACGTCGAGACGCTCGGCGTCCGCTACACCCCAGAGAAGGGCGGGCCGACCGACGAGGTGCTCGGGTTCGCCGATGCCGCGGACGCCTTCGCGCGGTCGGACTACGTCGTCCTCGCGTGTCCTCTCACCGACGAAACCGAGGGACTGATCGACGAGGAAGCGCTCTATACGCTGCCCTCAGATGCCGTCCTCGTCAACGTCGCTCGCGGGAAGGTAATCGACACCGACGCGCTGGTGCGCGCACTCCAGCGCAACCGCATCCGCGGGGCAGTCCTCGACGTGACCGACCCGGAACCGCTCCCGTCGGACCACGACCTCTGGACGTTCTCGAACGTCCTGTTGACCCCGCACAACGCCGGGGATACGCCCCACTACTACGAACGCGTCGCGGACATCCTCGTCGAGAACCTCCGTCGCGTCGACGAGACCGGGGCCTACGAGGGGCTGCGCAACCAGACGCTGTGAGTGTGCGGTGCGAACCGGGTGAGCGCGCCCCCTCCGAACGCTGTAGGACCGGACGGGCCACTTCGAGTCACTTATGTCCGTCGCGCGGCAAATCTGTTGGGAATGAGTGACGCGGACCTGAAGACGGACGCGCAGCGTGCCGTCGTCGAGTTCGTCCTGACGGCGGCCGTCTACAGCGAGCACGGGGAGTTCGACCCCGACGACTTGCCGCCGGCCTACCGGGCGGTGTTCTGGGACGGGGGGATCGAGCGCCCGCTCTCGGCGACCGAGGACACCGCACGCGAGGCGACGGGTATCGAGGACCCCTGGGCGACAGTTTCGGAACTGATGTTCACCGACCACGACAGTTTCTCCGGCGATATTACCTTCAGCGACCGCGAAATCGCCGAGGAGTGGTTCCGCGACCGGGCCGACCCCGACCTGCTGGAGGAGAATCCAGTCCTGGCGAAGTACTTCGAGGACGAGATAGCGGGCGTCGACTACGAGCGCGCCCGCGAGCGGAACCGGCCGGCCCGTGCCGACCGGGCCGTCATCGACGACCTGCTGGAGGAGTACTTCGACGAGGACGAGGAGGAGGAGATGCTCGACCTGGTCGACGTGCGCACCCCCAGCGAGGTCGAACTCACGCTCGACGACATCGTCCTCACGGGCGAGCAGGAAGACGAGATCCACAAGATCGTCAAGGCCATCGAGCACCGCGACTACCTCGCCCAGATCGGCCTCCGGGAGATCGGCAAACTCCTCTTCGTCGGCCCGCCCGGGACGGGCAAGACCTCCGTCGCACGGGCGCTCGCCCGCAAACTCGACCTCCCCGTCGTCGAGGTGAAACTGTCGATGATCACCTCCCAGTATCTGGGGGAGACTGCGAAGAACGTCGAGAAGACCTTCGAGGTGGCGAAGCGACTCGCCCCCTGTATCCTCTTCATCGACGAGTTCGACTTCGTCGCCAAGACCCGCGACAGCGACGAACACGCCGCGATCAAGCGCGCCGTCAACACGCTCCTGAAGAACATCGACGAGGTGAGCCTCATCAACGACGAGGTGCTGTTGATCGGCGCGAC
>JAHENO010000289.1 GCA_018609945.1 Haloarculaceae archaeon
AAGGAAGGGCGCTTCCGGGGGTCGCTGTCGGGCAAGCGCGTGAACTTCTCGGCACGGACCGTCATCTCGCCTGACCCGACGCTCTCCTTGAACGAGGTGGGCGTCCCCGAGCGCGTGGCGACGGAGATGACCCAGACGATGAACGTCAACGAGCGCAACCTGGAGAAGGCCCGCCGCTACGTCGCCAACGGACCGGAGGCACACCCGGGAGCGAACTACGTCCGTCGCCACGACGGCCGCCGGCTGAAGGTCACCGAGAAGAACTGCGAGGAACTCGCCGAGAAGGTCCAGCCGGGCTGGGAGGTCTCCCGGCACCTCATCGACGGCGACATCGTGATCTTCAACCGCCAGCCCTCGCTGCACCGGATGTCGATCATGGCCCACGAGGTGGTCGTGATGCCGTACAAGACCTTCCGGCTCAACACGGTGGTCTGTCCCCCGTACAACGCCGACTTCGACGGCGACGAGATGAACATGCACGCCCTCCAGAACGAGGAGGCACGCGCGGAGGCCCGCGTCCTGATGCGCGTCCAGGAACAGATGCTCAGCCCGCGTTTCGGCGAGAACATCCTCGGGGCCATCCAGGACCACGTCACCGGGACCTACCTCCTTACCAACAAGAATCCCCGGTTCAACGAGACGCAGGCCCTGGACCTGTTGCGGGCGACGCGCATCGACGAACTGCCCGAGTCCGACGGGAGCGAGGACGGTGAGGCCTACTGGACCGGCCGGACCATCTTCTCGGAACTGCTGCCCACCGGGCTGGACCTCGAGTTCACCTCCTCGGCCGGTGATACGGTGGTCATCGAGGACGGCCAACTGGTCGACGGAACCGTCGACGAGGACGCCGTCGGCGCCTTCGGCGGCGAGATCGTCGACACCATCGCGAAGGCCTACTCGAAGACACGGGCACGCATCTTCATCAACGAGGTCTCGTCGCTGGCGGTGCGGACGATCATGCACTTCGGGTTCTCGATCGGGATCGACGACGAGTCGATCCCGCCGGAAGCGCAGGCCCAGATCGACGAGGCCATCGACAACGCCAACGAGCGCGTCGAGGAACTCATCGAAACCTACCGGCGGGGCGAACTCGAGTCGCTGCCCGGCCGGACCGTCGACGAGACCCTGGAGATGAAGATCATGCAGGCACTCGGCAAGGCCCGCGACTCGGCGGGCAACATCGCCGAGGAACACTTCGAGGACACCAACCCGGCGGTCGTGATGGCCGAGTCGGGTGCCCGTGGGTCGATGCTCAACCTCACGCAGATGGCCGGCTGTGTCGGCCAGCAGGCAGTCCGGGGCGAGCGCATCAACCGCGGCTACGAGGACCGCACGCTCTCGCACTTCGAGCCCCACGACCTCTCGGCGGACGCCCACGGCTTCGTGGAACACTCCTACCGCGAGGGGCTGGACCCCAAGGAGTTCTTCTTCCACGCGATGGGTGGCCGCGAGGGGCTCGTGGACACGGCGGTCCGCACCTCGAAGTCCGGCTACCTGCAGCGCCGGCTGATCAACGCCCTCTCGGAGCTCGAAACGCAGTACGACGGCACCGTCCGCGACACAGGCGACAACATCGTCCAGTTCGAGTTCGGCGAGGACGGCACCTCGCCCGTCGAGGTCTCCAGCGCCGAGGAGGGCCCCGCGGTCGACGTCGAGGGGATCGCCGACCGCGTTCTCGACTCGGAGTTCGACTCCGGGGCCGAACGGGAACGTTTCCTCGGCGGCGCAGAACCGACCAACCTCTCCGAACACGCCGACGACTGGTGGATGGCCCAGTCCGACGACTAACAATGACAGGCTACGACGTCTCCGACGACATCGAGGCGCTCGTGGAGGACACCGAGCTTCCACGGCGGCTCAAAGACGAGGTGTACAGCACGCTCGAAGACCGCGAAGTCACCCCGGAGGAGGCCGACGAGATCGCCAAGGCGGTCGAGACACAGTACCTCGACACGCGCGTCGATCCCCTGGACCCGGTGGGCACCGTCAGCGCACAGTCGATCGGGGAACCCGGAACCCAGATGACGATGAACACCTTCCACTACGCGGGCGTCGCCGAGATCGACGTCACGCAGGGGTTGCCGCGGCTGATCGAACTGGTCGACGCGCGCAAGGAACCCGACACGCCGATGATGACCGTCCACCTGGACGGGGAGTACGCGGAGGACCGCGAGCGGGCCCACGAGGTGGTCTGGAAGATCGAGGCGACGCGCATCCTCCAGCTGGGCGACGTCTCGACGAACGTCGCGGACATGCTCGTGCGGGTCGCACTCAACGAGGAGACCTTGCTTGAACGGTGGCCCACCTACGACGACCCCGCAGAAGTCGCGGAGGAGATCGCGGCCACCATCGAGTCCAAGCTGGGCGTCGATCCCCACCGGGACGGGCTCGTCATCGAGTTCGGCCCCGACCAGCCCTCCTACCGCGAGCTGCTCCAGCTCGTCGAGGAACTGCGCGAGATCGTCTTCAAGGGCATCGAGGACATCTCGCGGGTGGTCATCCGCAAGGAGGAGACCGACGACGGCGACGAGTTCGTCCTCTACACGGAGGGGTCGGCCTTCGGGAAGGTCCTCGACATCGAGGGCGTCGACGCCTCGCGGACGACCTGTAACAACATTCACGAGATTCACGACGAACTCGGCATCGAGGCGGCCCGCGAGGCGCTCATCAACGAGACGATGAACACCCTCGAAGAGCAGGGCCTTGACGACGTGAACGTCCGGCACCTCATGCTGGTCGCCGACATCATGACCAGCCGCGGCACCATCGAATCCATCGGCCGGCACGGCATCTCCGGCTCGAAGGAGTCGGTGCTTGCGCGGGCGGCCTTCGAGGTGACGGTCAACCACCTGCTCGACGCGGCCGTCCACGGCGAGGTCGACGACCTCAACGGCGTGACGGAGAACGTCATCGTCGGCAAGCCGATCAAGCTCGGGACCGGCGACGTCGACCTGCGGATGAGCGCGGGACGCCCAGAGGGTGCCGACTAGGGTATGACAGTCCGGCTCTCCGACGAGGCGCGCCGGTTCGCCGCGCTCTTCGAGGAGGAGACCGACGCTGCCGTCCGGGACTGTGTCCTCGACGACGAGCACGACCGCGTCATCGTCGTGGTGGCGGCCGGACAGATGGGGCAGGCCATCGGCAGCGACGGCTCGCACGTCAAGCGCGTCGAGCGCCGCGTCGGCCGGGAGATCAAACTCGTCGAGAACGCCGCGGCACCGGAGGATTTCGTCGCCAACGCACTCGCGCCGGCCGCGGTCTACAACGTCACCATCAGCGAGAACAACGACCGGCTGGCCTACGTCGAGGTGGCCCCCGAGGACCGCGGCGCCGCCATCGGCACCGACGGGCGCAACATCGAGGCCGCCCGCACGCTCGCGGCGCGCCACTTCGACATCGACGGCGTCGAACTGACGTGAGCGGCTCTGGGTAGACCGGGTCGACCCTCACGCAGTGACTGCCTGACCAGATGTAACTGCCTGACCAGGGTTCACTGCCGGACGACGGCGACCTGGCGAGAACCAGACGGTAGCAGGTCGCCTCTGTTGCCTCGTGGTCCGACCGAGCGAGTCTCCGTCCACAGCCGCCGGTATCAACAGTTGTTCACGACCTCCGCTCTCGCGTGAACTCTGTCGACGAACCGCCGCCGGCCGAGTTCCCCCCGCTCGTAGGCCGCGGCGGTCTCGGCGCAGACGTGCCACCTGCCAGTGGTACACTCGTGGATGGATGTGGCCTCCAGCGACACGCCATACCACCACTGTGCCGACCAGACGATTGACTGTGCCGATGACTGAAATTCGGGTTTCAGCGTCGGCGATAGCGCACTCCCACGTCCCGAAAGACGACGCTTAAGTACCTCCGTCGGGTACGGACGGTCACCATGACGAACGGCAAGTACGCCGCGCGAAAACTCAAGAAGGACCGCCAGAACCACCGGTGGTCCGACTCGAAGTACGCGCGCCGCGAGCGGGGTCTCCGCGAGAAGTCCGACCCCCTCGAAGGTGCCCCACAGGGGCGTGGCATCGTCCTAGAGAAGGTCGGTATCGAGGCCAAACAGCCCAACTCGGCGATCCGGAAGTGTGTCCGGGTCCAGCTCATCAAGAACGGCAAACAGGTGACCGCGTTCTGTCCCGGCGACGGCGCGATCTCCTTCATCGACGAACACGACGAGGTGACCATCGCGGGCATCGGCGGCGCGAAGGGCCGTGCGATGGGCGACCTCTCGGGGGTCAACTACAAGGTCGAGAAGGTAAACGGCGTCTCGCTGCTCGAACTCGTCCGCGGGAACGCGGAGAAGCCGGTGCGATAACATGAGTGCGGACCAATCCGAAGCCGAGGCAGCAGACACAGAAGAGACGACGGGTGCGAAACTGTTCGGCTCCTGGAGCGTCGACGACATCGAGTTCGGTGACCCCTCGACCGAGCGGTACATCACCGTCACGCCGGTCGCCCACACGATGGGTCGACACGCCGACAAGCAGTTCCAGAAAAGCGAGATCAGCATCGTCGAGCGGCTGATCAACCGCCTGATGCAGACCGGCGAGAACACCGGTAAAAAGCAGATGACCACCCGTATCGTCCGCGAGGCCTTCGAGACCATCCACGACCGGACCGGCGAGAACCCGGTCCAGGTGCTCGTCTACGCGGTCGAGAACGCCGCCCCGCGCGAGGAGACCGTCCGCCTGAAGTACGGCGGCATCTCCGTTCCCAAGGCGGTCGACATCTCGCCCCAGCGCCGGGTCGATCAGGCGCTGAAGTTCATCGCCGAGGGCGTCCACAACGCCTCCTTCAAATCGGAAAACGACGTCGTCGAGGCGCTCGCCCAGCAACTCATGGGCGCCGCGAACAACGACGTCGGTACCTACGCCGTCAACCAGAAAGAGGAGAAGGAACGCGTCGCGGCAGCGGCCCGCTGATTCCGGCTCGGCCCGGCTTTCTCCATCGCCTCGAACCGGGAGCTCCGCCCCAGTCAGCATCTCGTAAACCGGTATATCTTTGATGGTTGACGGCGCATGGCCCGGCATGGCAGAGCAACACGAGTCGGTCGACCTGGTGGGAGACAGGACAGTCCAGTACTTCGCGGTGGCCGTACTGGTGGCAGCGCTGACAGCGGCGTTCGCGCAGGTGACGGTCCCCTACCCCCTCTCGCCGGCGCCCTTCACGCTCCAGACCGCAGGGGTGTACCTCGCGGGCCTGTTGCTCGGGCCGGTCTGGGGGGCCTTTGCGCTGGTGCTGTACCTCCTCGTTGGTGTGGCGGGCGCGCCGGTCTTCGCGGGCGGGGCCGCCGGCTACGGCGTGCTGGTCGGGCCGACGGGCGGTTATCTCGTCAGCTTTCCCATCGCGGCGGCCCTCATCGGGGCCGTGGTCCACCGGCGGGTCGACCCGCGCCGTCTCGACGAGGTGTCGGTCGCCGTGCAGGTCCTGGCGCTGGTGCTGGGGCTGGCGGTGGTGTACCTCGTCGGGTCGGTGTGGCTGTCGGTCCAGCTCGAGTTGTCGCTCGCGAACGCGCTCGTCCAGGGTGGCGTGGTGTTCATCCCTGGCGACGCCGCGAAAGCGGTGGCGGTGATGGCGCTGGTCACCGGCGGGTATCTCGCCCACGGGCGCGGCGTCGTCGAATGATCGAGGTCCGCGAGGTCACGTCGGGCTACGGGGACACGGTCGCAGTCGAGGACGTCTCGGTGACCATCGCGGACGGCGAGTTCGTCATCCTCGCGGGGGCCAACGGCAGCGGCAAGACGACGCTCGTCCGCCACTTCAACGCCCTGCTCGAACCGGACGCCGGGACCGTCGAGGTCGACGGCCAGGACGTCATCGAATCCCCCGTCCTCGCCCGCACGAGCGTCGGGATGGTGTTCCAGCAACCCCGCGACCAGTTCGTCGCCGCGACTGTCGGCGCGGACGTGGCCTTCGGTCCCGAGAATCTCGGTCTTGACCGCGAGACAATCGAGGGCCGCGTGGAGAGAGCCCTAGACGCAGTGGGACTGGCGAACCGCGAGCATGACCGCATCGACGCCCTCTCGGGTGGCGAGCAGGCCCGCGTCGCCATCGCTGGCGCGCTTGCGATGGAGCCCGACCACCTCGTCCTCGACGAACCCTTCGCCAGCCTCGACCAGCCCGCACGCGAGTCGGTGCTTTCCCATCTCGACGGCCTACAGGAGAGTGGTACTGGAATAATCGTTGTCACACACGACTTGCGTGACCTGCTGGACCGGGCCGACCGACTGCTCGGAATGTGTGACGGGCGACTGGTCGTCGATACGGAGCCCGCCAGTGCGGAGTCCGCTCTCGCCGGGCTCGACGTTCGCGTGCCGGCATGCTGACCTACGAGCACGACGCGACACTCGCCCACAGGCTGGACCCGCG
This sequence comes from Haloarculaceae archaeon, assembly GCA_018609945.1. GTDB lineage: Archaea > Halobacteriota > Halobacteria > Halobacteriales > Haloarculaceae > SW-9-67-25. The sequence continues at coordinate 6,364 of JAHENO010000289.1, forward strand.
GTCGAAACTGCTCGTCCAGTTCGGGTTCGCGGTCGCGGCATTCGCCCACGGGTCGGCGCTCGTGCTCGGCGTCCTGACCGGGCTGGCCCTGCTCGCGCTCGGCGCGGCGCGGCTGTCGCCGCTGCGGGTTCTCCGGGCGTACTGGTTCGTGGTGGTACTGCTCGCGGTCACGCCGCTGTTCGCGGCGGTCCGGTTCGGCCCGCCGTGGCTCGCTCCCCGGGCAGCCCTGGATTCGGTCGTTGCCGGCTACCGGGTGGTTCTGGTGCTGTTCATCTCCGGGGCTTACGTCCGGACGACGCCAGTCATGGGGACGCGGGCAGCGATTCAGCGCCACGTCCCGGGTCGGCCCGGGCAGTTGCTCGGCGTGGGTGTCGGGCTCGTCTTCCGGTTCTTTCCGCTGTTGCTCGCGGACCTGCGGAGCGTGCAGGCGGCGATCCGCGCCCGGGCCGGCGACCGGCGGTCGACG
>JAHENO010000290.1 GCA_018609945.1 Haloarculaceae archaeon
CCGGGACGACCTGGAGGAGATCATCGCCCGCACGCCCGACTCGATGGAGGTGTCGATGACGACCAACGGCACCTTCCTGCCCGGCCGGGCCGAGGACCTGAAGGCGGCGGGGCTGGACCGCGTCAACGTCTCCCAGGACGCGCTGGACCCCGAGGACTTCGCGGAGATCACCAAGGCCGGCGCCTTCGACGCGGTGATGGACGGCATCCGGGCCGCGGTCGACGCCGGTCTCGCACCCGTGAAGATCAACATGGTTGTCTTCGAGCCGACCGCGGGGTACGTCCCGGAGATGGTCGACTTCGTGGCCGAGAACCCCGGCCTGCAACTCCAGCTCATCGAGTACATGCCCGAGATCGCGGGCCACCCGGAGTGGGCCATCGAGATCGAGCGCGTCCACGACTGGCTCGAAGAGCAGGCCCACCGGACCGAGACCCGCGAGATGCACGACCGCAAGCGCTACTACGTCAACGGCGGCGTCTCGGAGAGGGCGGACGTCCCCGCGATAGGGGGATCGGAGGACGGAAGCGAGGTCGAGACCGGCATGGTCGAGATCGTCGACCCCGTCGAGAACGAGGACTTCTGTGCGAACTGCGGGCGGGTGCGGGTCACCCACGAGGGCTACCTCAAGGGGTGTCTGAACCGCAACGACGACCTCCGCTCGATGGGCGAGATGACCAGACCCGAGATCAGAGAAGCCTTCCGCGCGGTGGTCGCCAACCGCGTCCCCTACTACGGCGAGTACCTCGTCGAGAACGACGACGGCAACTACGTCATCAACGAGAAGTACATCGAGGCACCCGAGGCCGACATCTAGGCGGCGCGTGGCGGGTGAGGTTTTTGCGGGTGGGGCCGAAACCATCGCCCATGAGCGACGGGGACGCGCCGGCGGGACCGCCACCCGACCCCAGCGAGATAGACGTGGGGGCGATACTCGAGGAGACGGGGTTCGATCCCGAGGAGAGCATCCTGACGCGCCGCCAGGCCGAGGTCTACATCCTCCGCGAGCGGGGCTACCGGCAGGCAGACGTGGCAGAGGCGCTGGGCACCTCGCGGGCCAACGTCGCCAGCGTCGAGGCCAGCGCCCGCGAGAACGTCCGGAAGGCCCGCAATACGGTCGCGTTCGCGGACGTCCTCGCGGCGCCCATCCGCGTCGAAATCGAGCCCGAGGCCGACCTCTACGACGTGCCCCGGCGGGTGTTCGCGACCTGCGACGAGGCCGGCGTCGAGGTGAACTACACCGGTCCCGAACTGATGGAGCGGGTCGACAAAGACGCCGGAGACGCCGTCCAGGGCCGGCAGGTCGTTCGCCCGGTGACCATCGGCGTCAGCGCCGGGGGAGACGTCAGCGTCACGAGCCAGTGACCGCGCCGGGTCGACGACGGCCGGTGGCTGCGGCCCCACCACCACCGATAGGTGCCTGGCCCGGCAACGCCGAGTCATGCCACACCTCCAGTTCGAGGTGACCGAACCACTGGACGGGTCGGTCGAACCGTTCGCCGCGTGGGCCGCGGACCTGTACGCCGGGGTCATGGACACCGGAACCGGTCACGTCGCGGTGACGGTTCGCGAGGAAGCCACGCTGTCGCTGGGCCGTGCCGGCGCCGACGAACCGGTCGCCGTGCTCAACGCCGACATCCGCGCGGGACGGTCGGCCGACCAGCGTCGCGAGCTCGCGGTCGCAGTCATCGAGGAACTGGGCGAGCGCTGGGGGGTGCCCGCCGAGAACACCTACGTCATCTACACGGAACACCCGGGCGAGGACTTCCACCTGCAGGAGGGAGCGCTGGACTCGTGGACGGACGAGGAAGCCGACGACGGGCCACTGGAGTGAACTATTTCGCGCGGTCGCGGCCGACACCGAGCCACTTGCCCGGGTTGGCGAGATCGCGCAGGCTCTCGACTATGCCCTTGCCCTCGTGTTCGCCGGGGCGGAGGCGCGCGCGGATGCGCGAGGAGAGCAACTCGATCGAGAGGACGACGACGAACACCATGACGATGCCTGCGGCGGTGTTCTGGAACTGCAGGAGGTCCTGCTGGTTGCGGATGTAGAGCCCGAGCCCGCCGGCACCGACGACGCCCAGCGAGATGGCGATCCGGGTGTTGATCTCGAGGATGTACAGCGTCCAGGCGATGTACGACCGGGAGACCTGGCTCAACATCCCGAACCCGACCGTTTGCGTCCGCGAGGCGCCGGTCGACTCGATGGCCTCGATGGGACCCTCCTCGATCTCCTCGAGTTCGTCGGTAAAGAGGCGCCCGAGGTTGCCGATGGTGTCGGTGGCGATGGCGAGGACGGCCGTCGCCTGGCTGGGCGGCCCGAACGGGACGAACAGGAAGATCCACACGATGGCGGGGATGGCGCGGATGGCGCTCATGACGCCACGGAAGATGAAGTTGAATGGGAAGGGAGTGACCTGCTCGCTCCCCAGCACGCCGAAAAGCAGTGCCGGCAGAAAGCCGAGGACAGTCCCGAGAAAGCCGAGCAGGAGCGTCACGACGCTGGCCTTGACGAGTGTGAGGCGCTCGGAGGCCAGACTCTCGCCGAACGAACCCGGATTGGCGAAACTCGCCCTCAGGGCGTCCAGGCCGGTGATGCCGTTGTTCTTGGTGTACAGCGTGAAGGCCTCGAAGTTCGGCGGGAAGAAGGCCGCGACGAACTCGAGAAAGCCCGGGATGCCGGCGACGATTTCGTCGACCTCGAACCGGACGAACCCCAGTCCGAAGTACGTGGTGAGGAGAATCGCGATCAGCCCCAGCAACGTCAACCCCTGCTTGATGCGCCGGGACCGTTCCAGCGTCGCGAGTTGCTCGTCGAGCGAACGCAGGCTCACGTCGGCTCACCCCCCTCGGCCGGCGTCCCGGCCGGGTCCACTGCCTCCGAGGCGGTCTCGCCGGACTCGTCCGGATCCCCGGCCGACGCGGTCTCGGCGCCGGCCTCACCGCCCTCCCCATCGCCACCCTCGCCGTAATAGATCTCGTCGACGACGTCCATCGTCAGGTCGTCGCGCGTGCCGTCGAAGATGATCTCGCCGTCTCGGACCCCGAGGAAGCGGTCGCCGAACTCGCGGGCGATGTTGACCTGGTGGAGGCTGGTGATCGCAGTGAGGTCCCGCTCCGTCGCGGCCCGCTTCATGTAGCCCATCACGTCGCGTGCGGCCTTGGGGTCGAGGCTGGCGACCGGTTCGTCGGCCAGGAGGAGGCTGGGCCGCTGCACGAGCGCCCGCGCGATGCCGACGCGCTGTTTCTGCCCGCCGCTCATCGAACCCGCGCGCTGGCCGGCCTCCGCGAGCAGGCCCACGGTCTCCAGGGCCTCCAGGGCTGCGCGCTTGTCCTCCTGGCTGTGCCAGGTCAGGAGACTCCGGAGGAAGCCGTTGCGCGCGAGCGCCCCCGTCAGGGCGTTCTGGAAGGCGCTCATGTTCTCGATGAGGTAGTGTTCCTGGAACACCATCCCGATCTCTTCGCGGACGTCCCCGGCGGACCGTCCCCCGACGGTCACGGTCCCCTCGGTGGGATGGGTCAGCCCGTTGAGGACGCGCAGGAACGTCGATTTCCCGGCCCCCGAGGGACCGAGGAGGATGACGAACTCACCCTCACCGACCTCCACGGAGACGTCCTGGAGTGCAACGGTATCCTCTCCGTAAATCTTCGTGACGTCGTCGAACGTGACGGCGGGCATATCTGTTCCAGGAATCCCCGTGGTGAAAATAGCCCCGGTGGCTACTCCTCGAAGAAGTCCGGACCGACACCCAGCGTCTCCGCGGTGTCGATGACCGACTGGTAGTCGTCGACGGTCGCCTCGCGGACGTCGCCGAACCAGAGGTCGTCGTCGGTGCCGTCCTCGCCGTCGGCGCCCAGGTAGACCTCCTCTGGTGCGTCGAGGAACGCCTGTTTGAGTGCCTCCTTGGACTCGTCGGGCAACTGTGTACTGACGACGATTGGCGCGCGCGGAAGGCCGGTGTCCTCGTGGAGCGTCGTGGCGACGCTCTCGAAGTCCTCGGGGGTCGGGCCGGTCTTGGTGTCGCGGACGAACCCGCCCATGCCGGCGGCGTCGACCTGCTCCTGTTCGAGCAGCGTGTACGACTGGACGTGACCGCCGGCGAAGACGGGCTCGAAGGCGGCCTGCGAGCCGTTGCCCTCCGGCAGGTTGCCGATGTCGACGCCGGCCTCCTTCATCGCGGCCGCGGGGAACAGGAAGCCGCTCGTCGAGAGCGGGTCGCTGAACGCGACGCGCCTGCCCTCCAGATCCGCCAGCTCCGAGATGTCGCTGCCGTTGCGGACCGCGATGATGCTCTTGTACGTCCAGGTCCCGTACCCGAAGCGCTGGAGGATTATCTCCAGGTTCTCCGTCGTGACGCCGACGGAGGCGGCGAACGGACCCGTCTCCGCGAGGTCGGCGGTCCCCTGGCCCAGCGCCTGGATGACCGCGCTGTAGTTGCTCCCGATGTTCATGCGGGCTTCCAGTCCCTCGGGCGTGTCGTAGTTCGAGGTGACGTACTCCTGGATGTGGTCGCGTAGCGGCGAGTACTGGACGTTCAGGTCCTCCTGGGGGACGCTCGGCGAGAGGTTGAAGTTGATTTCGCCGTCGCCGCCGAAGGTGACCGACGGTTCCGGCGTCGGCGTGTCCATCTCGCCGTCGTCACCGCCGCCACCGTCGCTGCCGTCGCTCCCATCACTGCCGCTGC
>JAHENO010000291.1 GCA_018609945.1 Haloarculaceae archaeon
GAGAAACGGGAGCGCGAGGACGGCGATGGCAACCTCGACGGCGCCGACGACGAGGAAGGCAGCCCCGAAGCCGGCACTCGCGGCGACCGTCGCACCGCCGACGACGCCCGCCAGGAAGCCGAGGCTGCCGAAGACGTTGAACCCGCCCATGGCGACGCCGCGCTCGCGCTCGTCGGCGATGTCGGTGACCAGCGCCATCGTCGCTGGCGCCACGAGCGCGCCGAAGACGCCGACCGCGACCATCGCAACGCCGGTCGCCGCCAGCGAGGGCGCCAGGAACACGCTGACGATGGCCAGCCCGTAGGCCATCGACCCGAGTGCGACCGGGCCGACGCGGCCGACGCGGTCCGAGAGCGAGCCGAAGGGGTACTGCAACAGCGCAAAGGGAGCGAAGAACAGCCCCAGCATCAGGCCCGTCCCCGGGGGGTCGAGACCGAGCACCGCGCGGAAGTAGACGGTCCCGACGAGCGCGAAGAACCCGGCAGTCAGCCGGTCGACGAATCCGAAGGCGTAGGGGAGTCCGAGCGCGGGCCGGGCACGGAGGCCGGCAACGGCCGCGAGGAGTCCCCGCGTCCCCTCGGGTGCGCGGTCGGGAAGCACCGCGGCGAGGGCCGCCGCGGCGACCAGGAGCAGGGCCGCGCCGTACAGCGGCACCAGCGGGCCGGCCGTCGAGAGTTGCCCGCCGACGGGCGCGCCCAGCGCGGTTCCGACGCCGATGGCGATGCCAGCCGCGCCCATGTTACGGCCGTGCCCGCCGGGCAGGTCCATCAGTGTCGTGATGGCCAGCGAGAGCGCGCCGATAGTGGCCGCCCCCTGGAGGAACCTGAGTGCGAGGACGACGCCGTACGGGGCACCCGTGACGGGCACGGCGAGAAGCGCCAGGTATCCCGCCGCGCCGAGCAGCGCCCCGCCCGCGACCAGCGGCGTCCGGCGGCCGACTGCGTCGCTGCCGGCACCCCAGAGGCCGGCAAAGAGGACGAATCCGAGGAACTCCGCGGTGAGAAACCACTTGCCCGCCGCGAGGATAGCGCCGACGTCGCCGCCCCAGTCCGCGGGCGCTCCGCCGAGCGCCTCGACGAGGTCCGGGACGCCGGGATAGAGGAGGACCTGTGCGAACAGCACGGCGAAGACGACACCGGCGAGCGCCACGCGGTCGCGGTCGACCACGCCGGCCGGTAGAGTTCCCGGCACAAAGCGACTTTCGGTCCGCCTAAAACAGGGTGTGCTACGACGGGTGGACCACGGCGTCGCAGTCGGGACACCTGCCGAGCGTGTCGGATGTCGAGTGCATGGATGGTATGCGGGAACTGTGTCGTCCCTGGCCTCGCTACGCGAGCACCCCTGATATAGCCGACCCGACCGCAGTGAATGTGAAACGGGAAAGCACCTATGCCCGTGGACGGGCTAGTCGCCATTCGAGAGGGCCAGCGCCACCAGGCCAGCCATCCCACGAATGGACCGGACAGATGCCACAGTCCTCGAATCCCACCTCCGGCGCCTCGACGGGGAGCGCCTGGTGGCGCTGGTCGCGGACCTCTGGGCCGCCAGGGGGTACGAGACGGACCGCGAGGGTGGCGTCGTCCGCGCCACGCACGGTGACGAGGTGCTCCGGATCGCAGTGGTGCCGGCCGGCGGCGGTGGCGGTGACGGCCGGTCCGCGGCGGCCGACGTGGTGGTCGCGCCGGGGGGCACAGCCGTGGGCCACGAGGCCCGCGTCGTGGACGCGGCCACGCTGGCCGAGATGCTCGGCTACGCCGTCGACCGTCCGGTCGCCCGTGACATCTGCGAGCGCCACCTCGGTGCCCCGCCGGACGCGCTCCCGGCACCGCTGGCCACCCGCACGCGACGCCGAGCCAGAGAAGTCCTCGACAGTGCGGTCCCGTCGGTGCTGGCGGTCGTCGCACTGGTCGCCGTCGGGGCCCTCGTCGCGGGCGGCGTCCTGGGCGACGCCGCGGGACTGGCGGGTCAATCGGACGCCGGCGACGATGGGACGGTGACGACCGCTACCCCCACGGCGGACGCGGACGTGCGGGCCGACACCGACAGGCCCCCGTCCGATGTCAGCCCGGAGCCGTTCCCCTCGGCGGCCGACACGCCACCGCCCGGCGTCTCCGAGACCGGTGTCACGGATGTCGAGGCGCTGGCCGCGGCCCACGAGCGCGCGCTGGCCGACCGCTCGCACACGGTGTGGCTCGACCGGCGTTCCCGCCGGCTGAACGGGGCCGACCGCGTCATCGAACACGACATCGACATGACCACCGACGGCGAGCGGTTCCTGGTCACGACGACCCGCGTCGACGGGGAGGAGCGACAGGTACTCGGGGCGCTGTACTACAACGGCGTGGCCGCCTACGAGGCCGAGTACAACACGAGCGTAGACGGGTACGACCGCGTCTCGGCGGTCGACTCGCGCAACGACCTCTCGCCGAGTCCGGATTCCGTCAGGGAGTCGCTCGTCTGGCGGTACCTCTCGGCCGAGAACACGACCGTCACCGGGACGACGGTCCGCGGCGAGTCCGTCGTCTACCGGGTCGTCGCCACCGGTCGGGCCGAGGCCAGGGGGTTCGACCACGTCTGGAACTACACGGCCGTCGCGCAGGTCGACGCCCGCGGGTTCGTGCGCGACCTCACCGTCGAGTTCGACGCGCGGTCGGGCAGTCGGGTCTTCCGGGTCCGCCACGAGATTACCTACGACCGCGTCGGGTCGACCGGGTTCGAGCCACCGGACTGGTTCCGACCCGACGCGATCAACGCCACCGCAGCGTGACCGCGGAATGAGGACACATCGGGGACTGGTGATCGCGCCGGAGACTGGCGGTCGCGCCGGGGACTGGTGGTCGTCTTCCCTTACAGGTCGGGGTACTCTTCGAGCGCGGTTTCGAGCCGCTCGCGTTCGGCGCGGGCCGCGGCGAGGTCGTCGCTCACCGCCCCCCGTTCGAGCCGGTCGCGCTCCCCGGGCGTCAGTTCGGCCTCGGCGACCGCACTCTCGCGAATCCGCCCGTAGTCGGTCTCCCGGGGCAGTGCCGCAACCTCGCGCAGGTGCTCGACGACCGGCGGGGCGAACCGGTTCACGACGGCGGTCAGTTCGCGACACCGCCACGCGAGGGTCGTCGCTCCGGGCGGCGGCCACGCCACCGTCAGCGGGTCGGCGTCGAGCCGCCGGAGGTACGTCTCGTGGGAGCCGACCGACTGCTCCAGCGCGACCGGGTCCTCGACGTAGTGGGAGAGCTTCGACCGCGAGTAGTCCGCGTATTCGAGCAGCCGGGGGATCGGTTCGGTCCCCGGAGGGTGGCTGGCGACGTACGCCTGGAGAGCATCGGGCGGGGCCTCGAACCCGACGAGGGGGTAGGCCGTCGTCGCCGCGAGCACGTCGAACACCTCGCGGGCCGGCGC